>NZ_JBFUDR010000060.1:0-26442 GCF_056404615.1 Massilia sp. P2_C2
CAAGAAGATCGGCATCATGTACATGGTGCTGGGCCTCGTGATGTTCCTGCGTGGCTTTGCCGACGCACTGATGATCAAGAAGATCGGCATCATGTACATGGTGCTGGGCCTCGTGATGTTCCTGCGTGGCTTTGCCGACGCACTGATGATGCGCGCCCAGCAGGCGTTCTCGTTCGGCGATTCGCACGGCTTCCTGCCGCCGCACCACTACGACCAGGTCTTCACCGCCCACGGCGTGATCATGATCTTCTTCGTGGCGATGCCGTTCGTGACGGGCCTGATGAACTACGTCGTGCCGCTGCAGATCGGCGCCCGCGACGTGGCCTTCCCGTTCCTGAACAACTTCTCGTTCTGGATGACGACCGCCGGCGCGATCCTCGTGATGGCCTCGCTGTTCGTCGGTGAATTCGCCCGTACCGGCTGGCTGGCATTCCCGCCGCTGTCCGGCATCCTGGCGAGCCCGGACGTCGGCGTCGACTACTACATCTGGTCATTGCAGGTGGCTGGTGTCGGAACACTGCTGTCAGGCGTGAACCTGGTCGTCACCATCGTCAAGATGCGCGCCCCGGGCATGGACCTGATGAAGATGCCGGTGTTCACCTGGACCGCCCTGTGCACCAACATCCTGATCGTGATGGCCTTCCCGATCCTGACCGCCACCCTGGCCATGCTCGGCCTGGACCGCCTGTTCGACACCCACTTCTTCACGAACGAACTGGGCGGCAACGCCATGATGTACGTGAACCTGATCTGGATCTGGGGCCACCCGGAGGTGTACATCCTGATCCTGCCGGCGTTCGGCATCTACTCGGAAGTCGTTGCGACGTTCTGCAACAAGCGCCTGTTCGGCTACACCTCGATGGTGTACGCGACGGTCGTGATCATGGTCCTGTCGTACCTCGTGTGGCTGCACCACTTCTTCACGATGGGTTCGGGCGCGAGCGTGAACTCGTTCTTCGGCATCACCACGATGATCATCTCGATCCCGACGGGCGCGAAGATCTTCAACTGGCTGTTCACCATGTACAAGGGCCGCATCCGCTATGAACTGCCGATGATGTGGACCGTGTCGTTCATGCTGACCTTCATCATCGGCGGCATGACCGGCGTGATGCTGGCCGTGCCGGCAGCCGACTTCGTGCTGCACAACTCGCTGTTCCTGATCGCCCACTTCCACAACGTGATCATCGGCGGCGTGCTGTTCGGCCTGTTCGCGGGCGTGAACTACTGGTGGCCGAAGATGTTCGGCTTCAAGCTGGACCGTACCTGGGGCGTGCGCTCCTTCTGGCTGTGGTCGATCGGTTTCTGGGTCGCCTTCATCCCGCCGTACATCCTGGGCTTCATGGGGGTGACCCGCCGCATGAGCCACTTCGACGATCCGTCGATCCACTGGCTGTTCCAGATCTCGCTGTTCGGTACGCTGATGATCGCCGCCGGTATCGGCTGCCTGCTGATGCAGATCGTCGTCTCGGTCGTCAACCGCAAGAAGCTGGCCGACGTCACGGGCGACCCGTGGAACGGCCGCACGCTGGAGTGGGCGACCTCGTCGCCGCCGCCGGCCTACAACTTCGCGTTCACCCCGGTCGTGCATGACAACGACACCTGGGCCGACATGAAGAAGAACGGCTACAAGCGTCCGCTGAAGGACTTCGTGGCCATCCACATGCCGAAGAACACCTGGGCGGGTCCGGTCATCCCGGGCATCACGTTCGTGATGGCGTTCGGCATCATCTGGCACATGTGGCTGCTGGTCGGCCTGACGTTCGTCGCGATGCTCGCCGTCGCCATCTACCACACGTTCGATTACAAACGCGACTTCTACATCCCGGCGGACGAAGTGACCCGCACGGAAGAAGAACGCACCCGTATGCTGGAAGCTCATGTCTGAAATTAACGCAACCCACGCCGGCGCCGTGAGCGCCGACCCGAGCTCGCGCTACTACGTGCGCGAGCATCATCCGGAAAACGGCACCTTGCTCGGTTTCTGGATCTACCTGATGAGCGACTGCCTCATCTTCGCCTGCCTGTTCGCGACCTATGCCGTCCTGGGCCGCAACTACGCGGGCGGTCCGTCCGGCGCCGAGATCTTCGAACTGCCGACGGTCGCGCTGAATACGGCGTTCCTGCTGTTCTCGTCGATCACGTATGGCTTCGCCATGCTGGCCGCGCAGAAAAAGAACGCGAAGGGCACGCTCGTGTGGCTGGCCGTCACGGGCCTCTTCGGCGCCGGCTTCCTGTTCCTGGAACTGCAGGAATTCGCACACCTGATCCATGAAGGCTTCGGCCCGTGGCGCTCGGGCTTTCTGACCGCCTTCTTCTCACTGGTCGGCACGCACGGCCTGCACGTGACCTTCGGTATCGTCTGGCTCGTCACGCTGATGTTCCAGGTGGCCAGGCACGGCATCCATGCCGCCAACTACCGCCGCCTCGCCTGCCTGTCGATGTTCTGGCACTTCCTGGACGTCATCTGGATCGGCGTGTTCACCTATGTCTACCTGATGGGAGTCCTGCCATGAGCGACCTGCACCACCACGCCCACGGCCACGGGCACGACCATCACGGTCACGGCCACCACGACGACGAACTGCACGCGCACGGCAGCTTCAAGGATTACACGATCGGCTTCATCCTGTCCGTGATCCTGACGGCGATCCCGTTCTGGCTGGTGATGACCCACCAGCTGGCACCGGGCACGACCAAGTTCGTGATCCTCGGCTTCGCCGCCGTGCAGGTCGTCGTGCACATGATCTACTTCCTGCACATGAACTCGAAGTCGGAAGGCGGCTGGAACATGATGGCCCTGATCCTGACGGCCATCCTGCTGTTCATCGTCCTGACCGGTTCGATCTGGGTCATGTACCACATGAACGCCAACATGATGCCCAACATGGGCAACGACGGCGGTTCGGTGCACGGCATGCACGACATGCAGTAATGGCGGGAGACGATCGCGCGGCAGCGCCGGCCGGCCGGCGCCGGGGTTTCTCACCCGTCGTGGCAGTGCTGGCGCTGCTGCTGATCGTCCTCTTCGCCGGTCTGGGTACGTGGCAGGTCTTCCGCCTGCAATGGAAACTGGACCTGATCGCGCGCGTGGATGCACGCGTGCACGCCGCCCCGGCGCCGCCGCCATCGCGCGACCGCTGGGCCGGCATCACCTCGCCTGTCGACGAGTACCGCCGCCTCAGGCTGCACGGTACTTATCTCTACGAACTCACTACCCCCGTCCAGGCCCTCACGGAACAAGGCAGCGGCTACTGGCTGCTCACCCCGCTGTGCACGGCGGACGGATCGACCATCCTCGTCAACCGCGGCTTCAGTGCCGCCGAGCTGGGCGCGCGCACGCGCTACACGCCGGCGCGCGCCCAAGGCAATCCGTGCACCGGCGCGGCCGGTCCGGCGGTCGACGTCGTCGGCCTGCTGCGCACGAGCGAACACGACGGCGCCTTCACGCGCACGAACGACCCGGCCGCCGGACGCTGGTATACCCGCGACGTGGCCGCCATCGCGGCCGCGCGGGGCCTGGGCGACGTTGCGCCATTCTTCGTCGACGCCGCCGCCGGCCAGAATCCCCCGGGCAGCCCGGACCAGCCCGTTGGCGGCCTGACCGTCGTGAATTTCCATAACAGCCACCTCGTGTACGCGTTCACTTGGTATGCTCTTGCCTTGATGGTCGCGGCCGGCTGGTGGTGGGTCGCGCGCGGCCGCAGCGACGACACGGGCAACGATGAACGAGACGACTGAACTGCTGAAACGGGTATTCGAAAGGGGCTTCGACATGGTCGGCGCCGGTTCCGTCGCCGCGGCGCAGCAGGCGCGCACCGCGTCTGCCGCCGACGTCGAATACGTCGCCGGCCACAAGAACATGCTGCAGCTGATCGAGCTGCGCTGGATCGCCGTCATCGGCCAGATCACGACCATTGYCGGCGCAATCCTCATCTTCGACGTGCGCCTGCCGCTCGTGCAGATGCTCGAGGTGCTGGCCTGCCTCATCGCCTTCAACATCGCCAGCCATCTGCGCTGGCACGAACACCGCCCCGTCACGAACAGCGAGCTGTTCCTCGCACTGCTCGTCGACGTGGCCAGCCTGACGATGCAGTTGTACCTGTCGGGCGGCACGACGAATCCGTTCGCCTTCCTGTACCTGCTGCAGGTGATCCTGTCGGCCGTGCTGCTGGAAGCATGGTCGACGTGGACCATCGTCGGCATCACGCTCGCCTGCCTGGCCGGATTGTCCGTCTTCGCCAAGCCGCTGGCGCTGCCGTTCGACCATGCGCGCGGCATTTCGAGCCTGTACGTGCAGGGCATGCTGATCTGCTTCATCCTGAACGCGGCGCTGCTCGTCGTCTTCATCTCGCGCATCACCAACACCCTGCGCGGCAAGGCGGCCCAGCTCGCGGACCTGCGCCAGCGCGCGGCCGAGGAAGAGCACATCGTCCGCATGGGCCTGCTGGCCTCCGGTGCCGCGCACGAGCTGGGCACGCCGCTGGCCACGTTGTCCGTGATCCTCGGCGACTGGAAGCGCATGCGCGAATTCAAGGCCAATCCCGACCTGCTGGAAGAGATCACGGAGATGGAAACCCAGCTCAAGCGCTGCAAATCCATCGTCAGCGGGATCCTCCTGTCGGCCGGCGAAGCGCGGGGCGAATCGGCCGCGCGCACGACGATCCGCGGCTTCCTCGACAAGCTCGTGGACGAATGGCAGCACAGTCGCCCCGTGCGTGAATTCAGCTATGTGAACCGGATCGACCACGACCTGCCGGTCGCCTTCGATTCGGCCCTCAAGCAAATGATCGACAACGTGCTGGACAATGCGCTGGAAGCGTCGCCCGACTGGGTCGGCGTGGACGCCGGCGTGACGGACGGCACCCTCGTATTGACCGTGCTCGATCGCGGCCCCGGCTTCGCGCCCGCGATGCTGGCCCAGTTCGGCAAGCCTTACCAGTCCAGCAAGGGCCGTCCCGGCGGCGGCCTGGGCCTGTTCCTCGTCGTGAACGTGGCCCGCACCCTCGGCGGGACGGTACAGGCAGGCAACCGGTCGGAAGGCGGTGCCGCCGTCACGCTGACGTTGCCGTTGTCCGCGATCGCGCTCGACAAGGAATCCTGACATGTCCATTGAAGAAGATGACAACGAAGAACGCCTCCTGCTGATCATCGAGGACGACGACGCGTTCGCCCGCACCCTCGGCCGCTCGTTCGAGCGGCGCGGCTACAGGGTGCTGCAGGCGCCCGGCCTGGACGAGGCGCAGGAACTCCTGAAGGCACACTCGCCCGGTTATGCCGTCGTCGACCTGAAACTGAAGGGCAACAGCTCCGGCCTCGCGTGCGTGCAGATGCTGCACGCGCACGACCCGGACATGCAGATCGTCGTGCTGACCGGGTTCGCCAGCATCGGCACGGCGGTCGAGGCGATCAAGCTCGGCGCCTGCCAGTACCTGGCGAAGCCGTCGAACACGGACGACATCGAGGCCGCGTTCGGCCACGTGGCCGGCAACACGGACCTGGAGCTGACGAACCGCTCCACGTCGATCAAGACGCTGGAATGGGAGCGCATCCACGCCGTGCTGGCCGAGACCGATTTCAATATCTCGGAAGCGGCGCGCCGGCTCGGCATGCACCGGCGCACGCTCGCGCGCAAGTTGGAAAAGCAGCGCGTCAAATAAGAACCTGGTAGGGTGGGCCTTTGGGGCCGGGGGCCCCAAATGAAACGTGCCCACGCGGACGCCAACGTGACGCAAACGTCGCGCGTGGGCACGGGGGTGCCCACCCTACGCCGCTTCAAGTGAGCACCTTCAGCGCGAACGCATAGGGCAGGGCCGGCGCCGCTGCCGGCAGCTTCACCTTGAGGCCATCCGGGGCCTGGCGGAACAGGAGCGCCGCGCCGGTGCCGACGAATTCCACTCGGGCGACGGGCTTCTTCAGGTGCCCGGCAGCCGTGCCCAACGCCGCGATCGTGATCTCGCGCCCGTCGGGCCAGCCCATCACGAAGGCATACACGGCATCGCCCTTTGCCGTGAAGCGGATGTCGGCGGCCGACAGGGGCGCGCTTTTGCCCTCGTTCATGCCCTGGTCCGTGAGCGGTGCCGTCCGCTGCAGCGCGGGCCCTTCGCCGAATACGGTCCACGGCCGCGTATCGTAGATGCCTTCGCCGTGGACGGCCATCCAGCGGCCGATCTCCTCGACGATCGCCTGTTCCTTTTCGTCGATGGTGCCGTTGCCGCGCACTGGCACGGACAGCAGCAGATTGCCGTTCTTGCTCACAATGTCGACGAGCATGTGCACCACCGTCTGCGCGCTCTTGTACTCGTTGCGCTCGTAGCCCGGGCGCGAGTAATGCCAGCCGCCGATGCAGGTGCACGTCTGCCAGGGCAGCGGTTCGATCGCGTCGGTCTGACCGCGCTCGATGTCCCACACGAGGGAGCGGCGCTGGCGTTCGTCCAGGATCTTGCCGTTGATGACGGCTTCCAGCCGGCCGCGCGTGGCCAGGCTGCGGTTGTACATGTGAGCGGCGATGCGCAGGCCGACGTCGCTGACCGGCCACATGGGCAGGGCGGTATCGTCGAAGTAGACGAGGTCCGGATCGTATTTGTCGATCAGGTCGATGGTGCGGTTATGGAAGGCCTCCATGTAGCGCCGCGACGGCAGCGCGGCCCCGGCGCCCCAGCCCCACTGTGCGCTGAATTCGGCGCGCTCGACCTTGCGGCTCAGCGGGTGCTGCTGGGCATACAGGAGCTGCGGATCCAGTCCCTCCCACCACCGGCCCTTGCCGTCGGCCGCCGTCAACACGCCGTCGTACGGGATGCCCGCATACGGCCCCGTCTTGTCCGCCCCTTGGGCGAACTCGTACCAGGTCCACGCATGGCTCGCATGGACGCTGACCCCGAACCGCAGTCCCTGCGTGCGCGCCGCCTTCGCCCAGCCCGCGATCAGGTCCTTCTTCGGCCCGATGCGCGTCGCGTTCCATCCAGGCTGGAAGCGGCTGTCGTACAGGTCGAAATTGTCGTGGTGGTTGGCGAGCGCGACGAAATAGCGGGCGCCGGCCTTCCGATACAGGGCCAGCAGGCTGTCCGGATCCCATTGCTCGGCCCGCCATTGCCGGATCACGTCCTTGAACCCGAACTTCGACGGATGCCCGTATTTCTGCACGTGGTAGCGGTAGGCGTCGCTGCCTTCCCTGTACATATTGCGGGCATACCAGTCGCCGAATTCGGGCTCGCACTGCGGCCCCCAGTGGGCCCACAGGCCGAACTTGGCGTTGCGGAACCAGTCCGGCGTCCGGTATTGCGCCAGCGAATCCCAGTCAGGCGCGAACGGGCCGGTGGCGGTGGGTACGAGCCCCCCGGGCGCCGAGCTTGCCTGCCGGGGCAGGGCGAGCGCGGGGATCGTGGCGGCCAATCCCGCCAGAACGTGGCGTCGTTTCATGTGGTCTCCTCCGTTGAATGTTGGTTTGCCGGTTATCGATAACACGGCGCATTGAGTGTACGTTATAAATTCAAAACCTTCAACACCGGCAGAAGAGGGACGTGCTGTTCCGGGCAAGCATGACGTTACGGCCGGGCTGGGCTAGGCGTCAGCGCGCGCCAGAGGCAGGGAAACGGTCAGCAGCGCGCCGCGCTCCGGCCCGTTGGCGGCCTCGATACGGCCGCCGTACGCGCGCACGATCGCCTGCGACAGGGCGAGACCCAGGCCCATGCCCCCAATGGTGCCGGCACGCGCGCTGGCACCGCGGTAGAAGCGATCGAACAGGAACGGCAGGTCGGCGTCGGCGATGCCCGGTCCTTCGTCGGCGACGCTCAGGACGGCATCGTCGCCGTCGGCCACGACGCGCACCGTCACCTTGCCGCCTGGCGGCGAAAACTTGACGGCATTGTCCAGCAGGTTCGCGAGCACGAGGCTGGCGGGCGCGGGCGCCACCCTGGCGGCCACGCGGCTCACGATGTCGAGCACGATCTCGACCTGCCGGTCGCGCGCGGAGGCGCCCATGCGGCGCACCGCATCCTCGGCCAGCACGTTCAGGGCAATGGGTTCGACCGGTCCGCGCTCCGCGCCGGCGTCGAGGCGGGCCAGCATCAGCAATTCTTCGACGAGCATGGTCAGGCGTTCCACCTCCTCCAGGCATGAGCGCAGCGTCGCCACGTAGTCCTGGACGTCGCGCGGCCGGCGCAGCGTGATCTCGATCTCGGTGCGCAGGCGCGACAGCGGCGAGCGCAATTCATGCGACGCGTCGGCCGTGAAGCGGCGCTGCGTGTCGAACGTGCGTTCCAGCCGCTCCAGCATCTCGTTCAGCGTATCGACGAGGTGGCCCATCTCGTCGTCCGTGCCGGGGTGGGGCAGGCGCTCGTCCAGGTTCGTCTCGCCGATGCGGCGCGCCTGCTGCGCGATGCCGTCGATCGCGCCGAACACGCGGCGCGTCACGGCCGTGCCGGCGAGGCCTACGGCCGCGAGCAGCGCGACGGCCATGCCCGCGAACAGCAGCGCCGCCGAGTGCACCACGTGGTCGACGTCGTCAAGCGAGCCCGCCACCTGCACGGCGAACCGGCGCCCGCTCACCAGCGTGGGCACGGATACCATGCGCAACGGCTCTTCGATGGCGTGCGGCAGCGTCTCGAACACGGTTTCGCCGGCCGCCAGCTGCGTGCGCAGCCAGGGCGTCACGGGCAGGGCGCCGGCGCCCAGGTTGGCGCTGCGGGCAAGGACGTGGCCGTTGGCGTCGACGATCTGCACGAGGCGGTCGAGCCTGGCCAACGACGGCGGCGCGCTGCCGGCCGGCGCCTCGTGCACACGGACCGCTTCGCCGTGGGCGTCGGCCAGCATACCGGCCTCCGTCTCGGCCAGCGCGAGCAGCGCCGCGTCGAGCTGGCCCTGCACGGAGCGCGACAGCCGCCACCACCCGGCCGCCGCGGCCGATGCCACGATCACGACGATGGCGACCCAGTGGATCAGCGCGAGACGGTGGCGCAGGCTAAGCATCGCCGCACGCGTCGGACAGGTAGAAACCGCGGCCGCGCACCGTGCGGATCAGCGGCAGCGCACCGGGCGGATCGACCTTGCGCCGCAGGTTTTTCATGTGCACGTCGATCAGGTTGTCGATGGCGATCAGGTCGGCATGCCAGACGTGCTCCGCCAGCTGCTGGCGGCTGACGATGTCGTCCGGATGGCGCGCGAGGAACTCCAGGATCGCGTATTCCTTGGGCGTGAGATCCAGTCCGGTTCCCGCACGCGTCACGGCATGAGTGCGCGGATCGAGCGCCAGGTCGCCGACACAGACCAGCAGCGGCTGGCCGGCGCGGCGCAGCAGGGCGCGCACCCGGGCCAGCAACTCGTCGAACACGAACGGCTTCGTCAGGTAATCGTCGGCGCCCGTGTTCAGGCCGGCGATCCGGTCGGTCACCGCGTCGCGCGCGGTCAGCATCAGGATCGGCGTGCGCACGCCGCGCGCGCGCCACATCCGGCACAGTGCGATGCCGTCCTCGCCCGGCAGCATCCAGTCGAGGATCACGAGATCGCAGTCCGGTCCGAACCGGGCGTCGGCATCCCTCGCCGTCGGGGCGACCGTCACCGCAAAGCCTTCTTCTTCCAGCCCGCGCGCGAGCAGGCGCGCGGCCTTGTGATCGTCTTCCACCAGCAGGATGTTCATGGGGGCCCTCAATGTCGGCGTGAGTATAGCAGTGTGGACACAAGCATTTCCTGAAGAAGAATTCAGGATGCAGTGCAGCATAGTTTTGTACGATGCGCGGCGCAATCCAACCTTGCCCCATCGGAGGAATCATGACACCGCGCCGCAACCTGCTCAAATACCTCGTGCCCCCGCTGCTGGGACTCGCCGCGCTCGGCCTCATGGACCGGGGCCTGTTCGCCACGCACGCCAACGCGGCGGATACGCCCGACGGCGCCACGCCCGCGCCGGCGCTGCGCCACGATGGCGCGCGGCTGATCGTGCCCGCCGCCTCGCCGCTGCGGCACACGCTGGCCGTCGCCACCCTGGCCGACGAGAGCGTGGCGGCGCCGTTTACGCTGCCGGCCGTCGTCGAGGCCGACCCGGCGCGCCTGATCAAGGTGTTGACGCCGGTGACGGGCCGCATCGTCAGCATCGCCAGGCGGCTGGGCGACGAGGTCCGGGCGGGCGACGTGCTGTTCACGATCGATTCCGTCGACCTGGCGCAGGCGCACGCGGATGCCGTCAAGGCGCACGCCGTGCTCGCCGTCGCGCAGCGCAACCTCGCGCGCCAGCGCGAACTGGATGCGTCGGAGATCGCCGCCCGGCGCGACCTGGAACAGGCCCAGGGCGACTACGAACAGGCCGCCGGCGAGGCCGCCCGTGCGGACGCAAGGCTGGCGCAGCTCGGTGCCGGCAAGGTGCCGGGAACCGGCGGCCGCGTGCTGGCCGTGCGCGCGCCGATCGCCGGCCGCGTCGTCGACCTCGCGGCGGCTGCCGGCGGCTACTGGAACGACGCGACGGCGCCGCTGATGACGGTGGCGGACCTGGCCCACGTCTTCGTCAGCGCCAACGCCCAGGAAAAGGACCTGGGCCGGGTCTACGCCGGCCAGTCCGCATCCGTGCGCTTCGACGCGTATCCGGAACCGCTTGACGCGAAGGTGGGCTTCGTCGGCGCGCTGCTCGACCCGGACACGCGCACGGTCAAGGTGCGCATCCCGTGCGACAACCGCGACGGCCGCCTGAAACCCGGCATGTTCGCCGCAGCGACGTTGCGCGCGCGTCCGCACCAGGGCGTCCTCGTGCCGATGACGGCCGTCGTCCAGAGCGGATTCGACACCCGCGCGTTCGTCGAGGTCGCGCCGTGGCAGTTCGAGCCGCGTGTCGTCACGCTCGGCCCCCGGATCGGCGAACGGGTCGAAGTGGTCGCGGGCCTGAAGGCGGGCGAGCGCGTCGTGACGAGGGATGGAGTGCTGCTGAATGATTGAACGTCTCGTCACCCTGTGCTTCGAGCGGCGCGGCATCGTCGCGTTCGTGTTCGTGCTCGTCGCGCTGTACGGCGGCTGGTGCTGGACGCAGCTGCCGCTGGAAGCCTACCCGGACATCGCCGACACGACGTCGCAGGTCGTCACGCAGGTGAACGGCCTCGCCGCGGAAGAAGTCGAGCAGCAGATCACGATTCCGCTGGAACGCGAGATCATGGGCACGCCCGGCATGCACGTGATGCGCTCGAAGAGCACGTTCGGACTGTCGCTGATCACCGTCGTGTTCGAGGACGGCGCGGAGGATTACTGGTCGCGCCAGCGCCTGCAGGAACGCATCGCCGGGGTCGCGCTGCCGTACGGCGCCCAGCCCACGCTCGACCCGCTGACGTCGCCGATCGGCGAGATCTACCGCTACACGCTGGAATCGAAGACGCGCAGCCTGCGCGAGTTGTCCGAATTGCAGCGCTGGAAGGTCGTCCCGCGCCTGAAGCAGGTCGGCGGCGTCGTCGACGTGACGAATTTCGGCGGCCTGTCGACGCAATTCCTGCTCGAATTCGATCCCGCGAAGCTGCAGAAATACAATCTGTCGCTGTCCGCCATCACGCAGGCGATCGCCGCCAACAACGCGAATGCCGGCGGCAGCGTGCTGACGCGCGGCGAGCAGGGGCTCGTCGTGCGCGGCGTCGGCCTGATCCACAGCCTCGACGACCTGGGCAACGTCGTCGTCGCGCAAAAGAACGGCGTGCCGGTGCTCGTGAGGGACCTCGGCTCCGTCACCTTGGGCCAGCAGGAACGTCACGGCATCCTCGGCAAGGACAGGGTGAACGACGCCGTGTCCGGCATCGTCCTGCTGCTCAAGAACCAAAACCCGTCGCGTGTGATCGCGGGCGTGCACGAGGCGGTGCGCGACCTGAACGAACACGCGCTGCCGAAAGACGTGCAGGTCGTCCCGTACATGGACCGCAGCAGCCTCGTCGACGCGACCGTGCACACGGTCGGCCACACGCTGGTGGAAGGCGTCGTGCTGGTGACGCTCGTGCTCGTCCTGTTCCTCGGCAGCCCGCGCGCGGCTCTGATCGCGGCAGCCGCGATTCCGGTGTCGCTGCTGGTCGCCTTCATCCTCATGCACCACTTCAGGATCCCGGCCAACCTGTTGTCGTTGGGCGCGATCGACTTCGGCATCATCGTGGACGGCGCGATCTTCGTGCTGGAGAATATCCTGCGCCGGCGCGAAGCGCAGCCGCACGGGCCGATGTCCGGCGCGGACGCCCTGAAGGCCACGCTGCAGGTGATGCGCCCGACATTCCTCGGCATGCTGGTCATCATGATCGCCTACCTGCCGCTGTTCGCGTTCCAGCGCATCGAATACAAGCTGTTCTCGCCGATGGCCTTCGCCGTAGGGTTCGCACTGCTCGGTGCCCTGGCGATGACGATGCTGCTGATTCCCGGCATGGCGTACTGGGCGTTCCGCAAGCCGCGCCGGATCTTCCACAACCGCCTGCTGGACTGGCTGGCGCCGCGCTATGCCGCGGTGCTGCATCGCCTGGTCGGCCGCACGCGTGCCGTGCTGGCCCTCGCCGGCGTCACGCTGGCCGCCGTCGTGGTCCTCGGCGCGACGATCGGCCGCGATTTCCTGCCCACGCTCGACGAGGGCTCGATCTGGCTGCAGGTCACGCTGCCGCCCGGGATCTCGCTGGCCAAGGCGGCCGGCATGGCCGATGCGCTGCGCGCCGCGACTTTGGCCGAGCCGCAGGTCGCGCACGTCGTCACCCAGCTCGGGCGCAACGACGACGGCACCGACCCGTTCACGCCGTCGCATATCGAGTGCGCCGTCACGCTGCAGCCGTACGATACCTGGCCGCGCGGGATGACCAAGCAGGATCTGATCGCGAAGCTCGCCGCACGCTACCGCCAGCTGCCCGGCACGGACGTCGGCTTTTCCCAGCCGATGATCGACGGGGTGCTCGACAAGCTGGCCGGCGCGCACAGCGACCTCGTGGTCAAGGTCTACGGCGACGATTTCCACGTGACGCGCGGCCTTGCCACCTCGGTCGAAAAGCTGCTGCGGACCGTGCCCGGCGCCGCCGACGTCATCATCGACCAGGAACCGCCGCTGCCGCAGGTGCGCATCGCGGTGGACCGCGCCGCCGCCGCGCGCCTCGGCATCAACGTGGCCGACGTGATGGCGCTGATCCAGACGGGCATCGGCGGCAGTCCGGTCACGCAGGTGTATGTCGACGACCGCAGCTACGACGTCGCGGCCCGGTTCATCGGCCCCGCGCGCAGCGACCCGCAGGCGATCGGCGACCTCGTGCTGACGACCGCCAATGGCGCGCACGTCGCGCTGGCCCAGGTCGCGGAGATCGGCTTCGCGGAGGGCGAGACGACGATCACGCGCGAGATGAACCGGCGCCACCTGACCGTGCGCACGAACTTGCGCGGGCGCGACCTGTCCTCGTTCCTGGCCGACGCCCAGGCGCGCATCGAGCGCGACATCCCGTACGACCATTCCCGCTACAGCATTACGTGGGGCGGCCAGTTCGAGAACCAGCAACGCGCCCAAGCCAGGCTTGCGGTGATCATGCCGGCGGCGTTTTTGCTGATGTTCGTGCTGCTGTTCGCGGAATTCGGCAACCTGCGCCAGCCGGGACTGATCCTGCTCGCGGTGCCGCTGTCGCTGCTGGGCGGACTCGTGGCGCTGCACCTGCGCGGCATGACGTTCAACGTGTCGTCCGCGGTCGGCTTCATCGCGCTGTTCGGGGTGTCGGTGCTGAACGCCGTCGTCATGCTCGCCAACCTGAACCGCTGGCGCGACGAGCATCCCGCCGACCTGAAGCGCGCGGTGGTCGAGGGCGCGCGCGAACGCCTGCGTCCCGTGCTGACGACGGCCACCGTGGCCGCGCTGGGCCTGGTGCCGGCGGCGCTCGCGCATGGCCTGGGCAGCGACGTCCAGCGTCCGCTGGCCACGGTCGTCGTCGGGGGGCTGGTGACGGCGACGGCGCTGACGCTCGTGCTGCTCCCGGCGCTGTACTACCTCGTCGAACGGCGCAGCGCGGGCCGCCAGCGCAAGGTCGAACTCGCCGTGATCGAAGGAGAGCGCGCATGATGGCCCGATTCACTGCCTGCACGATGCTGGCCGTCGTTGCGGCACTCGCGGCCGGCTGCGCCGCGGGTCCGGATTACCGCAAACCGCCGGCGCCGGACGTGGACCGCTACACGGCCGCACCGCTGGCCGCGCGTACGGCGGCTGCGGCCACACCCGGCGGCGCCGCGCAGCGCCTGGTCGCAGGCCAGGACGTGCCCGAACGCTGGTGGACGCTGTTCGGGTCCGTCGCACTGGACAAGGTCGTGACGGCGGCGCTGACGGCGAACCCCGACGTGCAGGCGGCCGACGCGGCGCTGCGTGSGGCCCGCGAGACCGCCGCCGCCCAGCACGGGGCTTACCTCCCGGCTGTCGATGCGCAGCTGGCGCCCACGCGCCAGAAGACTGCGGCGCCCGTCGCCAGCGGCGCGGCGTCCGGCGCCGGCCTGTACACGCTGCACACGGCCCAGCTGAACATCGCCTATGCGGCGGACGTGTTCGGCGGCACGCGCCGCCAGGTGGAAGCCGCCGATGCGCAGGTCGACGTCGCGCGCTTCCAGCAGCAGGCGGCCCGGTTGACACTGGAAGCGAACGTCGTCGCGGCCGCGATCCAGGAAGCGTCGCTGCGCGCCCAGCTCGACGCGACGACGGACCTCGTCGCGCTGGCCAGGCAACAACTCGATGCCGCGCGCCGGCAACGCCAGGCAGGGCAGGTCGGCATGGCCGACGTGGCCGCGCAGGAAGCCGCGCTGGCGCAGATCGAGGCGGGCCTGCCGCCGCTGGATAAGCAGCTCGCCCTGCAGCGTGACCTGCTGGCCGTGCTGGCGGGACGCTATCCGTCCGAGGACAACGGCTTGCGCTTCGACGTCGGCACGCTCGCGCTGCCGGAAGACTTGCCGGTGAGCGTACCGGGGCGCCTCGTCGAACGCCGGCCGGACGTCCGCGCCGCCGAAGCACAGCTGCACGCCGCCAGCGCCCGCATCGGCGCCGCGCGGGCGGCGCGCCTGCCGGACATCACATTGACCGCGGCTCTCGGCAGTGCCGCGCTCGACGCGGGCACGCTGTTCAAAGCGGGCACGGGGTTCTGGAGCATCGGCGCCGACCTCGTGCAGCCGATCTTCCACGGCGGCGCGCTCAGGCACCAGCAGAGAGCAGCGCAGGCGCTGTACGACCAGGCCGCGGCGCAGTACCGCGGCATCGTGCTCGCGGCCTTCCGCGACGTGGCCGACGCGTTGCACGCGATCGAGGCCGACGCGCGCGCGCTGCAGGCGGCGCTGGCGGCCGAACGCGCGGCCGACAAGAGCCTGAAGATCGTCAAGCGCCAATGGGAACTGGGCGCCGGCGGCCGTCCGGCCGTGCTGCAGGCGCAGCAGGGCTACCAGCAGGCGGCCATCGCGCTGGTCCAGGCGCGTGCCGCGCGCTTTGCGGATACCGTCGCGCTGTTCCAGGCGCTGGGCGGCGGCTGGCAGGGGGAGGAAAGCCGCTGACGATGCCCGGCCTCGCCGGTCCGGCCGCTATGGTAGATTCCCAACTTTGCCTGGAATACCATGACCCCACCGCGAATCCAGTCCCGCGCCGGCGCGCTCGCCGCGCTGGTCCTGCTGGCCGGCTGCGCCAGCCTGCGTCCCCAACACCCGCCCGAGGCCGTCTTCGTCGTGCTGGGCGAGGAGGGCAGGCCGGTGGCGCGCGCCGTCACCACCGCCACGACCTGTCCCGCCATCGAGATCGACGGCCACGCGACGACGATGGCCGTGCGCGCGCCATACGGGCCCATTCCGCTGCGCGGCAAGGACCATAGCGCGAGTTTTCACCCGGACGCGGTGTCAAAGCCCGTGTTGTCCTGCGAAACGCCGATCCCGGCCGGCAGCACGCGCGTGGCCGTCGCGGGCCAGACACTCCCGCTGCCCGTGCCCGACGTGAAGCGCATCGTCGTGATCGGCGACACGGGCTGCCGCCTGAAGGGCAAGGAATTCCAGGACTGTAACGATCCGCAGGCGTACCCGTTCGCCCGCGTGGCCGCGAGCGCGGCGGCGTGGAAGCCGGATCTGGTCGTGCACGTGGGCGACTTCCACTACCGCGAAGATCCGTGCCCGGCGGACCGCCCCGGCTGCGCGGGCAGCCCGTACGGCTATGGCTGGGACGCGTGGAACGCGGACTTCTTCGCGCCCGCGCGGACACTGCTGGCGGCCGCGCCATGGGTGCTCGCGCGCGGGAATCACGAGCAGTGCGCGCGCGGTGGGCAAGGCTGGTGGCGCTTCCTTGACGCCCACCGCTACGACCCGGCCGCCAACTGCGACGACCCGGCGGCGGACGTCCATGCCGACTATACGGACCCGTACGCCGTTCCGCTGGGCGATGGCGCGCAACTGATCGTGTTCGATTCGGCGAACACGAACTGGAGAGGATTCAGGGAAGGCGACGCGGGCATCGCCCGCTATACCGATGTCTGGCGCAAGATCGACAGCCTGGCGCGCCGCAAGCCCTACAACATCGCCGTCGACCACCATCCGCTGTACGCATTCGGCGCCCTGCGGGATGCGAGTACGGGCGCCGTCACGCTGTTCGGTGGCGACGCCGGCCTGACGCAGGTCTTCGGCGCCCTCGACAAACGCCTGCTGCCGGACACCATCGCCGTTCTGCTCTCCGGCCACGTGCACCTGTGGGAGCAGACCAGCTTCGCCTCCGATCACCCGACGCAGTTCGTCGCCGGGTTCGCCGGCACGGCGGAAGACACCGTGCCGCTGCCGCGTACCGCGCCGCCCGGCCAGTCTCCCGCGCCGGGCGCAGCATTGGAGGCAATGAGTTCCTGGATCGACGGCTTCGGCTTCATGACGATGGAGCGCACGGGGCCGGACACCTGGCGCGTCGTCGTGCACGACCGCGACGGCAAGGAACGCAATACGTGTACGGTGGAGGGTCGGCATTCCACGTGCGCGGTGCCGCAGGTGTGAACGAACAGGGTGAACTATATTGCTACAAAAGTGGTTGCCTTGAATACACGCCTGTGACACAATGAACTTGTGAGCGGGGCAGCTTATCGCCGCCTTCGCGATCAGCGATGAGGATACCTGTATCTTTTTGAGGCTGCTGGTCCGCCAGCAGCCGCTTTTCCGATTTCGCGCACCGCAGCACGCAGAATCACATCTGGGACAACAGCACATTGGCGCTGGATTCGTCCGCTTCGAGCAGCGCGATCAGCTTGGCCAGGTCGTGCTCGAGCCGTTCCAGCGTCGCCGCGTCTAGGGCGGAGAGGGCATCGGGCAACACGCCGGCAAAGGGCAGCGGTGCGCTGCTCAGGACCTCGGCGCCATCCGGCTGGATGCGCAACGACACGCTGCGGCGATCGATGCCTTCGCGGCTCGTCGCCACGAGGCCGCGCTCGACGAGCCCCTTGATCAGATTGCTCGCCGTCGACTGGTGGATGTCCAGCTCGCGTGCGAGTTCCGTCACGCCGATGCCCGGCCGGCGGTCGATTACCGACAGCGCCCACAACTGGGCGCCACCGACACCGGCTTCGCGCTCGACCTGGCGGAAATGGGTTTTGACGGCATTGAATACGACGCGGAACTGACGCAGTACCCGGGTAGCTGGCGCCGTCGACGGGGTGGACGGCTCGGCGCCCGTGGTGTTTTGTGAAGACGAGGACATGCAAGAATGATAGCGGAAAACGTGGCATGGCGTCGAAAAATGACATTCTGGAAACGATGTGCACGCGCCATCGAGATCAGCCCGACATGACACCGGTACCCGACTTCCGCTGCGAACTGGGCGACTGGCGCGTGTGGACCGTGCGCGCCGTCGTCGTGCTGCTGGCCTTTGCTGCCGGCCTCACGGTCGTCGGATTTTCATGGCTGGCCGAGGCGGCGTACGAGCGCTTCGCCGTGCTGCGTGTCGCCGCCTGGTGGAGTCCGCTTGTCGTGACGCCGCTGTGCACCGCTGCCGTCGTCTGGGCCACGCGCCGCTTCGCGCCCGGCGCGGCCGGATCCGGCATCCCGCAGGTGATGGCGACGCTCGACACGAAGGTCGGTGAGGCCGAGCGCGGGCTGTTCGTGTCGTTGCGGCTGACGGTGGCCAAGAGCCTGCTCACGGCCGCTGGCCTGCTGGGTGGCTTGTCGCTGGGACGCGAAGGTCCGTCCGTGCAGATCGCGGCCGGCGTGATGCTGCAGGCGCGGCGCTTCCTGCCGGCCGGCAGCGCCGTCGGCGTCCACGGGCTGCTCGTGGCCGGCGGCGCGGCGGGCATCGCGGCCGCGTTCAACACGCCGTTGGGTGGCGTGATGTTCGCCATCGAGGAACTGGCGCGCGCGCCCGAACAACGCTCGAGCGGCCTGATCATTGCCGGCATCGTGCTGGCCGGCGTCGTCGCGGAGTCGACACACGGCGATGGCGCCTATTTCGGCGTCATCCACGTGCCCGCGCCCGGCCTCGGGCTGTTGTTGCCCGGCCTGCTCGTGGCCGTGTTGTCCGGCCTGGTGGGCGGGCTGTTCTCGCGCCTGATGATCGCGTCGCTGTCCGGCCGCAGCCCGGACCGGGCCAGCCGCTGGCGCGCGCGCCGTCCCGTGGCATTCGCCGGGGCCTGCGGCCTGGCCGTCGCGCTGATCGGCGTCGCGAGCGGCGGGGCCGCGTTCGGTTCCGGCTACGCAAGTACGCGTCACATGGTGGAAGGCACCATGGCGATGCCGTTCGCCTACGCCCCGTTCAAATTCCTCGCGACCTGGCTGACCACATGGTCGGGCGTGCCGGCCGGTATCTTCGCGCCGTCGCTGGCGATCGGCGCCGCGTTCGGCAACGACGTCGCGCTGCTGCTGTACGGCATGCAGATGCCGGCGCTGATCGCGCTGGGCATGGTCGGCTTCCTCGCCGCCGCCACGCAGGCGCCGCTGACCGCCTTCATCATCGTGATGGAAATGGTCGATGGTCACGCGATGGTGCTCAGCCTGATGGCCTGCGCGCTGATCGCTTTCGCCGTCGCACGCCTCATCAGTCCACCGCTGTATCCCACGTTGGCACGGCTGCAACTCGGACGTATTCCCGCGCACACCGAGGCGGCGCCCGACCGTGCGGTAACGCACTGAAACGTAACGAAATTCAGCCAGCCCGGCGGGGGCAAATTTGCTAGGATGGGGACATGCTGACACGGAAAGTGCCCATCGTCCGCTTGCGACCGCGGCTCCCGACTCCCGCCGCAGTGCTGACACTGCTGGCGGGCCTGGGCCTTACGTCCGTGCTGGTCGTCGGCATGGTGGACGCCGAGCGGGAACGGGCGCGTTCCGAATTCCTGCAGCGCGCCGAGATCCGCAGCGCCACGGTCACACGCAGCTTCGGCGACGCCCTCGACGTGCTGCAGGCGGCCAACGCGCTGTTCTCTTCCGTCGGTATCGCGAGCCGCGACGAATTCAGCGCCTTTGCGCGTCCGTTGCTGGCCAGTCATCCCTATCTGCAGGGCATTGTGTTCCACCGCCTGGTCAGCGGCGCGGAACGCGCCGCGTTCGAGCTGGAGCACCAGAGCTTCCGGCCCGGCTACATGATCCGCGACCGCCACGTGACGGGCAATACCGTCACGCTCGTACGCGCGGGCCCGCGCCCGCGCTACCTCGTCGTCGACTATATCGAGCCGCTTTCCGGCAACGACATGACGCTCGGCTACGATCTGTTTTCGTTCGCGCCACAGAGTTCGACGTTCATGCAGACCATCGACACGGGCCAGCCCGCGTCGAGCGTCATGCTGCCGCTGTTGCAGGGAGGCCGCCTCGGCTTCACCCTGATGATGCCCGTGTACCGGCGCGGCGCGCGCCTCGAGAACGCCGCCGCGCGCAGTGCCAACGCGATGGGCGACACGTCCGTCATCATCGACGTGGCCGCACTCGTCGGCGCCAATCTCGCCAATTCGAACCACCTGGTGCGCAACGGCCTGAATATCGAGCTGTACGGCCCCACACTGGATGGTCCGAAACTCGCCTGGTCGCACGACGCGCTGGACCGCGACCGACGTTCCCCGTGGCAGGCCTGGCCCGGCGACACCCTGTTTACGAACCGCCACGCGTTCGACGTGGCCGGCATGCCGTGGGAACTGCGCATCTCCGGACGTTCCAGCGCGATGGCCGGCGGCGCCGGGCCGCTCACCGCGCTGATCCTCGGCTGCCTCGTGAGCCTGGCCACGTCCGCGTTCGTGCAGAGCCGCGTCAAGCGCACCCGCCGCATCGAGGCCCTCGTCGAGCTCCGCACGAGCGACCTGCACGACGCCCTCGATGCGCTGCGGTTGTACCGGCGCGCGATCGACTCCAGTGCGAACGCCGTGATCCTCGTGAGTGCCACGCGCCCCGGCTACCCGATCCAATATGTCAATCCCGCGTTCGAACGCATCCGCGGCTACACCGCGGCGCAGGCGGTCGGACGCGGCCTGCTGGAGCTGGGCGAGCAGGAGCCGGACCAGGGCGCCGTGGCCGAGCTGCGCGCCGCCATCCGCGAGCGGCGCGAGGGCCATGCCTCGATGCGCCTGCGCTGCGGCGACGGGCGCGAGATCCACGCCGAGGTCTACATCGCGCCCGTCAACAACGAAGACGGCATCACGGAACACTTCGTCGTCACGCAGTACGACGTGACGATGGCCAAGCGCTACGAGGCGGAACTGGAGGCCCGCGCCCGCTTCGACACGCTGACGGGCCTCGCCAACCGCGCGCTGCTGCACGACCGCATCGACAACGCCATCAACCTGGCGGGCGGCCGCGGCGCCGTGTGGGTGGCGGCACTCGACCTGGACCACTTCAAGTTCGTCAACGACACCCTCGGCCACGACGCCGGCGACGAGTTGCTGAAGGCGGCCGCGCAGCGCATCAGCGCCGCCGTGGAACGTGCGGACACGGTCGCGCGCACCGGCGGCGACGAATTCGTGCTCGTGCTGCCGGGCCGCGATAGCGAGTCCGACGCCGCGGCCACCGTGCGCGCCGTGCTGCAGGCGCTCGCGCATCCGCTCACGCTGTCCGGGCAGGACCTCGTGCTGACGGGCAGCGCGGGCCTGGCCGCGTTTCCAGCCGACGGCAGCGACGCCGCCGCGCTGATCCAGCACGCGGAAGTGGCGATGTACCGCTCCAAGGAACTGGGCCGCAACATGGTCCAGTTCTACATGCCGACGATGAACACCCGGGCGCGCGAGCGCCTGGCCCTGGAGGGCGCGTTGCGCAGCGCGCTGGTCCACGAGGAGTTCGAACTGTTCTACCAGCCCCAGGTCGACCTCGTGTCGGGCGCCGTCGTCGGGCTGGAGGCGCTGATCCGCTGGCACCATCCGATCATGGGCATGGTGCGGCCCGACCGCTTCATCAACCTGGCGGAAGAGACGGGGCTGATCGTGCCCATCGGCGCCTGGGTACTGCGCACCGCGTGCCGCCAGAACCGCGCGTGGCAGCACGCCGGCTTCGGCCCGCTGCGCATCGCCGTGAACCTCTCGCCGCGCCAGTTCGCCGAGCCGAACCTCGTGCGCGAGATCGCCCGCGTGCTGGACGAGACGGGTCTGCCGCCGGGCTACCTCGAGGTGGAGATCACGGAAAGCCTCGTGATGGGCGATGTCGAGAGCGCGATCCGCACGATGCGCGAGCTGAAGCAGATGGGCGTGCAGCTGTCGATGGACGATTTCGGCACCGGCTATTCGAGCCTGTCCTATCTGCGCCGCTTTCCGGTCGACGTGCTCAAGATCGACCGCAGCTTCGTACGCGACATCCCGTTCAGCGAGGACGACGCGGCCCTGGTCGCCGCGATCATCGAGCTGGCGCGCGGCCTGCGCATGCGCGTGATCGCCGAGGGGGTGGAAACGCAGGCCCAGCTCGAGTACCTGCGCCGGCGCGGCTGCGACGAGGTGCAGGGCCACGTGTATGCACAGGCGGCGTCGGGGGCCGAGGTCGAGCGCCTGCTGCGCGCGGGCCGGCACATGCTCCCGCACGACGTGACCGTATGAGCGGGCGCGCACCGAACCCGGCCGCGCAGTCGGCTATACTTGCGCCCAATTATCGGGAAGCAGACGGGAAACGAAGTGGATGACCATAACGAGGGCCAGCGCGACAACGAAAGTAACAGCGGGCGCTGGAACGGACGCGAACGCAGGATGATAGACCGCGCCGGAGCCCGCGCCAGGGAAGCGTATGCGCGGGCGCACGGCCACCTGATGACAAAACCGCCATACCAGCGCTGGTTGTGGATCGCCGCCGGCGTCCTGCTGCTGTTGCTCACGCTGTTCGCCTTCTGGGTCGCGCTGCTGTTTCCCCTGACGCCGGGCATCGACGATGTCAAGCAGGCGCGCGTCGCCCGCCCGACCGTCGTCGTCTCGGCCGACGGCCGTCAGCTGGCCAGCTTCGAGCAGGGCGTGCAGATGAAGGTGCCGCTGTCGCAGGTGTCGCCGAACGTGATCAATGCGCTGATCGCGACGGAGGACCACCGTTTCTACGACCACCACGGTGTCGACTTCACCCGTATCGCCGGCGCCTTCGTCGCCACCCTGAAGGGCGACGCGCAGGGCGGATCGACCATTACCCAGCAGCTGGCGCGCAACATGTTCCGCGACGAGATCGGCCGCGCGCGCAACATCAACCGCAAGCTGAAAGAGCTGATCACCGCGTTCAAGATCGAGAACACCTACAGCAAGACGGAGATCCTGGAAGCCTATCTGAACACGGTGCCGTTCCTGTACAACACGTACGGCATCGAGGCGGCGGCGCACACCTATTTCAACAAGCCGGCGGCACAGCTGAACGAAGTCGAAGCGGCCACGCTGGTCGGCATGCTGAAGGGGACGGCCTACTACAACCCCGTGACGAATCAGGAACGCTCGCTCGCGCGCCGCAACGTGGTGCTGGGGCAGATGCTGAAGGCGGGCGTGTTCGACGAGAACCGCTACCGCCAGCTGGTCAGGCGTCCGCTGCGCGTGCGCTTCACGCGCCAGGCCGAACGCACGGGCAAGGATGACCACTTCACCGCGTACGTGCGCCGCTGGCTCCTGGACTGGGCCGAGAAGCACGACGCCGACCTGCAGCAGGACGGCCTCGTCGTGCAGACCACGCTCGACTACGACCTGCAACAGGCCGCGCTGCGCGCCGTCAAGCAGCAGGCGGGTGCCCTGCAGGCCATCGCCGACGTCGACTGGGCCCATTCCTGGCCGATCAACGCGCAGTCGACGCAGACCTATGTGGACATGCGCGCCGGCGTCAATCCGTTCGAATACTACTGGGCGTCGCATGGCGACCTGCTCGAGACGTTCGTGCGCGAATCGCCCGAATACCGCAAGGCCGTGGAAGCGGGCGCGAATCCCGTCGCCGAGCTGAAGCGGCTGAAGGCCGACCGCGACTTCATGCGCCAGCTGAAGACAGCCAAGTCGCGCCTGGAGGCGGGCTTCGTCGCGATGGATCCGGCGTCGGGCGAAATCAAGTCCTGGGTCGGCAGCCGCGATTTCGAGCGCGAGCAGTACGACCACGTCGTGCAGGCCGCGCGCCAGCCCGGTTCCACGTTCAAGCCCATCGTCTACGCGGCCGCGCTGGAAAAAGGCATCGCGCCGGACCATCCTTACCTGGACGCCGTCACGACGATCCGCTTTTCCGACGGCACCGTCTGGCGCCCGACGGACAACAGCGGCACGACGGGCCGCCAGCTCACCTTGCGCGACGGTCTCGTGTACTCGAAGAACACGATCACGGCGCAGGTCGTGCGCGACATCGGCGTCGCACCGGTCGTCAAGCTGGCCGAGGAGCTCGGCGTCCGCACGAGCAAGCTGGCGAAAGTGCCGTCGATCGCGCTCGGCACGAGCCCCGTCACCTTGCTGGAGATGGTGAACGCCTACGCGACGATCGCGGCGCAGGGCGAGTACCGCCGGCCCGTGTTCGTGCGCCGCATCACCGACCGCAACGGCCAGGTGATCGCGGACTTCGCCACGCAGACGCCGCAGCGCGTGCTGTCGCAGGAGTCCGCGGTCACCCTGATCGACATGATGCGGGGCGTGATCAACCGCGGCACCGGCACGGGCATCCGCTACCGCTTCGGCATCACGGCCGACGTCGCGGGCAAGACCGGGACGACGCAGAACAATGCGGACGCGTGGTTCATCATGATGCACCCGAACCTGGTGGCCGGCGCCTGGGTGGGCTTCAACGACAACCGCGTGACGATGCGCTCGAACTACTGGGGGCAGGGCGGCCACAGCGCGATCCTGCTCGTGGGCGACTTCTTCAGGTCGGTGCTGGACGCCGGCAAGGTCAGCGCCGACGCGCTGTTCCCGGGCGGGCACAAGCCCGAACCCGTGATCCGCCACGAGGCGCCGCCCGAGGATGAGATGGAAGAGGGCGGCGACAGCGACATGCAGGAGGATGGCAACCCACCCGCCGACCTGCCGCGGCCGCCGGACAACGAACTGCCGGCGCCGCCGCAGGATCAGCCGCCGTCGGAAGGCATCATGTTGCCGCCCCCGAGCGACGCCTGACGATTACGATCCGCGTGGGCACAGGGTGCCCACCCTACGGCAATGTGACATCGTAGGGTGGGCACCCCGTGCCCGCCAACCCTACGCATATCCGCTAATCACAAAATCGGGGTTCCCCCCGTAACTGGAATCCGCGCGCCGGAGATGTAACTGGCTCCGTCCGACGCCAGCATCACAGACACCGGCGCCACCTCCACCGGCTGCCCCGGCCGCTTCATGGGCACCCGTTGCCCGAAGCTGGCCACCTGGTCTGGCGGCATCGTGGACGGAATCAGCGGCGTCCAGATCGGCTCCGGTGCCACGGAATTCACGCGGATGCCATTTTCCGCCAGCAGCTGCGCGAGGCCGGCCGTGAAATTGGCGATGGCGCCCTTCCTGGTCGCATACGGCAGCAGCGTCGGCTTCGGATTGTCCGAATTGGCCGACGTCGTGTTGATGATGCCGGACCCCGGCTTCATGTACTTCACGGCCGCCTTGCAGGTGTAAACATCGCCGAGATGTTGACGGCGAACGTGCGCTTCCATTCCTCATCCGGAATCTCGTTGGTCAATGCATGGGCCGGGCCTGCGGGGACCGCACCTGCCGGGCGGCGCCGCCATCGTTGGCCGCTTCGTGCAACAGCAATTCCTGCACGCGCGGCGCCGTCGAGATGCCCAGTTCGCGCAGCATCCGCATCGTCTCCAGCAGCACGGCCTGCTGGGTGCGCAGGAACAGGCCGTAGTCGGCATCCGCCAGGTTGTAGACGACGTCGTATTCCAGCCAGTTCTGGTCCATCGTCGTCAGGTTCACGTGGTCCAGCTTCACTTTTTCCCTGGCCGCGATGATGGCGGACAGCCGCTCGGGCACCTGCTGCGCCAGGTCGGGCGGGGTGGCCGGGTTCACGCGCAGCGTGTATTGCACGCGGCGGGTGTTCTGGCGCTTGAAATTGTGCACCGTCTTGCGCAGCAGCTCGGCGTTGGCGATGACGATCTGTTCGCCGGACAGCGCGCGGATGCGGGTGGTCTTCAGGCCGACATGCTCGATCGTGCCGGTGAATTCCGGCACGGAGATCGTATCGCCGACCTCGAACGGTTTGTCGGTCGCGATGGCGAGCGAGGCGAACAGGTCGCCGAGGATGTTCTGCACGGCCAGCGCGACGGCCACGCCGCCGATCCCGAGGCTCGCGACGAACGTCGACACGTTGATGCCCAGGTTGGACAGCATCGCCAGCAGGAACACGGTCCAGACGCTCCATTGCAGTGCCCAGATCACGAGCGTGTGCGCGACCGTCACCTGGTCGTCCTCGCGGCCCTTGCCGTGCACGCGGAAATAGCGGCGCGCCGGCACGGCGATGGCATGGTGCAGGTACACGGCAAGTTGTGCACCCAGCGTGATGAACCACAGGTGGCCGATGCGCTGGTTCCAGGGGGGAGGCAGGTCGAGGACGGAGGCGCCGATCAGGATCGAGGTGGCGAGGACGGCCAGGTTGCTCGTGCGCGCGAGCGTGTGGCGCAGCACTTCGACGATGGATTTGTGGGCGCGTTCGCCCTCGAGCTGGTCGAGGCGGCGGCGGAACAGCCGCACGGCGCCGTGGATGACGAGGAAGCTGGCGACGGCGACGGCCAGGGCAACGGCCGCGTTGGTCCAGCCGAT
Source organism: Massilia sp. P2_C2 (assembly GCF_056404615.1). NCBI lineage: Bacteria > Pseudomonadati > Pseudomonadota > Betaproteobacteria > Burkholderiales > Oxalobacteraceae > Massilia > Massilia sp. P2_C2. The sequence continues at coordinate 26,085 of NZ_JBFUDR010000060.1, forward strand.
GTCGAAATTGGAGAAATAGCCGCGGAAAGTCATCGGGCTCCTTTCGGTAAGACGGGGAGGACTCTCGCACTTGTAGAGTGGGCACCCCGTGCCCACCCTACCGGCAAGGGCTCTTAGTGGCGCGTGCCGCTCAGGTGCTGGCGCACGTCGTTGACGCTGTTGCCGGCCTGCTTGACGGCCTGCTCCAGCTCTTCCTGGGTCACGCCCAGTTCCTTCGTCCAGTACTGGACTTCCCACTTCTCGTGCAGGTTGATGCGCGTACGGTCCTGCGGGCCGCGGTTCTGCAGATTGTCGGACATGATGGCCTCCCTGATCGGTGATAGCGTCCAGCATGCCACCGGGCGCGGCCATATTCCGT
>NZ_JBFUDR010000061.1:0-26385 GCF_056404615.1 Massilia sp. P2_C2
CTTGGCGGGCGCGGCAGCCGGTGCGGCCGGCACGCCGGCGGTCGGCGCTGCCGGCACGTCCTGCGCGGCAGCCGGTGCCGGTGCGGCCGGCGCGGGAGCCGGCGCGGTCGTCGGGACGGCATCGCCGGCGCCGGCCGGCGCCTTGTTGGCCGGAACGGTCACGTGCTCCATCACACCGCCGCCAACGCTCGCATGCGGGCGGCTGGTGCCGAAGTACGCCAGGCCCAGCGTCGACGCGAAGAAGATCGCCGCGGCGACGGCCGTCGATTTCGACAGGAAGTTCGACGAGCCGCTGGCGCCGAACAGGCTGCCGGATGCGCCGGAACCGAAGGCGGCACCCATGTCGGCACCCTTGCCGTGCTGGACGAGCACGAGACCGATGATGGCCAGCGCGGAGACGACCTGTACGACGACGATCAGATTGAACAACACGTTCATTGTTTATTCCATTCCAAGGTTGAAACTACGTTGCTAATAACGAATCCCGGCAGCACCGGGGGTGATTCATCGCCTGGACCCGGGGCGCCGGACCGGGAACCCAACCCGGCGTTATTCAGGCTGCGTGAATGATGGCAAGAAAATCTTCCGCCCTCAAGGCCGCGCCCCCGATCAGCCCGCCATCGATATCCGGCTGGGCCAGCAGATCCTTTGCATTCTCCGGCTTCATGCTGCCGCCGTACAGGATCGGTACGACATCCGCCGCCAACGCATTACGCGCCCTCAGCTGCGCGCGCACCTGCGCATGCACTTCCTGCGCCATCTCGGGCGTCGCATTCCTGCCGGTGCCGATGGCCCATACGGGCTCATAGGCCACGACGATCTTTGGCACCGCCGCCGCGTCGATCGCTTCCAGCACGGCGTCGAGCTGGGCGCCGACCACCTGCGCCGTCTCGCCTGCCTCGCGCTGCTCCAGCGTTTCGCCGACGCACACGATCGGGGTCATGCCCTCGGCCAGCACTGCCAGCGCCTTCTTCGCCACCAGCGCGCTGTCTTCGCGATGGTAGGCGCGGCGCTCGGAGTGGCCGACGATCACATAGCGGCACGCAAACTCGGCCAGCATCTGCGCGCACACCTCGCCGGTGTAGGCGCCGAACGCATGGATCGAGACATCCTGCGCGCCCCAGGCGACCGGCGTACCGGCCAGCACTTCCTCGCACTGCTGCAGGTAAGGCGCCGGCACACAGACCGCACATGCGGCGGGCGCATTGTCGAGTCCTGCAACGATGCCTTCGAGCAGCGTAACGTTTGCCGTGCGGCTGCCATTCATCTTCCAGTTGCCTACGATGAGTTTGGCGCGCATCACAACCTCACGGTCAAATAACCCGTTATTGTAACGGGCGTTGAAACACCGGTCAAACCGGGCTTGGCATGGGCGATCTCTTGTTTATTCATTATAGTTTTCTGCAGTTTTTTCAGTTGGCAGCCACATTCAGCATGATCTTGCCGACGTGCGTGCTGCTTTCCATCAGGGTGTGGGCGTTGGCAGCTTCCTCGAGCGGGAAAGTCTTGTAGATGACGGGCTTGATGCGGCCCGTTTCCAGCAGCGGCCATACGCGCTCGCGCAGTTCGCGCGCGATTCCAGCCTTGAACGCCACCGGGCGCGGACGCAGCGTGGACCCCGTGATCGTCAGGCGGCGGCGCAACACCTGGCCCAGGTCGACGTTCGCCTTCGCGCCGCCCAGCAGCGCGATGATGACGATGCGGCCATCGTCGGCCAGGCAGGCCATCTCGCGCGCCACGTAGTCGCCGCCGACCATGTCGAGCACGACGTCCACGCCCTTCCCGCCCGTCAGTTCCTTGACGACGGCCGCGAAGTCCTCGGTCTTGTAATTAATCGCACGCACCGCGCCCAGGTCTTCGCAGGCGCGGCATTTGTCCGCGCTGCCGGCCGTGGCGAAGACGCGGTGGCCGAGCGCAGTCGCGAGCTGGATCGCYGTGGTGCCGATGCCGGAGCTGCCGCCCTGCACGAGCAGGCTCTCGCCCTCGGCCAGCGCGGCGCGCTGGAACACATTGCTCCACACGGTGAAATACGTCTCGGGCAGCGCCGCCGCCTCGAGCGGAGACAGACCCATGGGCACCGGCAGGCATTGCGCCAGCGGAGCCGCGCAGTATTCGGCGTAGCCGCCGCCCTGCACGAGGGCGCAGACGAGGTCGCCCTTTTTGAAATCGCTGCCGGACAGGTCGCCGTCGACGATCTCGCCGGCCACTTCGAGCCCCGGCAGGTCGGACGCACCGGGCGGCACGGGATATTGGCCCAGCCGCTGGAACACGTCCGGCCGGTTGACYCCGGCCGCGAGCACGCGGATGAGGACTTCGCCCGTCTTCAACCCCGGCACGGGGCGCTCGCAGGGCTGGAGCACCCCGGGCCCGCCGGGCTGGGTGATTTCGATTGCACGCATGGCATACCTTGGTTAAATAAAGAGCAATTGTACGCGAGCGCAACGGATCACCCAACCATAAACGGGCCAGAAAATAGCAGATAACGCTAACAACGAGCAAGAAAATGCTCGTTTGTATCACGAATGTAGTAAATTTACTGCAAAAACGTCGATTTGTAAGAAACGTGGGCGACTACCCTCTGCCGCCCTGCCTCGCACGCGCGGCGCACGCACGAAACGACACCGCCAGCCCGGAGGCTGGCGGTGTCGGTAACGTAGTGTGTGCGATACGGAACTGCCGGAGCGGTATGCGATCCCACCAGTGGTGCCGGTGCACGCCAGACCGCCGCGGCGTTCAGAATCGGCGCATCACATCACTTCTTGTTGTCGTTCTTGTGGCTCTGCGAGCCGGCCTTGGCATGCTGCTCCGGGGTGCCGCCGCGGGTGCTTTGGCCGCTCTGCTGGCCGCCGCTCTGCTGGCTGCCCTGCTGGCCGCCGCTCTGCTGGTTACCGTCGTTCTTGTGGCTCATCGAACCGGCCTTGCGTGCTTCCTCCGACGTGAACTCATGGGCATTGCCCGAAGCGTGAGCGGCCTTGCCGCCTTCCGAGGCGATTTCGCGCTGCTTCTGCGGGTCCATCGATGCGAAACCGCGGTTGCTGTTGCCGCCGCCTTGATTGTTGCCCTGGTTTGCCATGATTGCCTCCAATAATGATGATTAGGTGAGACACCAGCCTGTACCACCGGCTGAGAGATTTTCATCCTAGTCTTGTAGAGACGACCGGGACACCAAGGATTTGCCATGCGCGTGTAGGACAACACCCCATCAGGCTGTCGGTGACATCCGTACATCATGTGGCAACTTAGCGTTCAAGAACCCCCGCCGCCCGTATGGGAAACGGTCGGCAACGGCATGCCCGGTTTCCAGTTGCGCGACAGGGCTTGTGCCTCGTCGACCTGCTCCTGGGTCATCTGCCTGGCGAGCGATGCGCGCTGCTCGATGGCGTTGCGGTGGCCGTTGGCGGCGGCCAGGTTCCACAGCATGTAGGCGATCACGAGGTCCTGCGGCATGCCCGCCACGTGGTAGCGGTACATGAGGCCCAGCGCGTGCTGGGCCTCCGGATGGCCCTGCTCGGCGGCCTTGCGGAACCATTGCACGGCCAGCTGATGGTCCTGCGGCACGGAATTGCCCGTGTAGTACATCGCGCCGATCACGTACTGCGCGTCGGCCTTGCCCTGCACGGCGGCCTTGTAGTGCCAGGAAAACGCCTGCCGGTAATCGCGCGGCACGCCGCGGCCCATGTAGTACATCAGGCCCAGCAAATGCTCCGCGTCCGCGTTGCCGGCCTTGGCAAGCGGCGTGATCTCCTTCAGCGCCAGCGCATAGTTACGGGCATTGTAGGCATTGGCGCCCTCCGTGAGGCCCGCCATGGCGCTACCGTGCAGGCCCAGCGCGAACAGGATGGCAACGGTCAGTTTTCTCATTGTCTCGTTCGGATCGTGAGGCAATACCTCTATTTATTTTGACGCTTACTTCCAGCTCACCTTGCCCAGGCCGTCGACCGCGACCTTGCGGTTCTGCGGCTTGCCGTACACCGTCACGGAACCCATGCCGGACAAATTCAGGTTGGCGTTCTGGCGCGCCGTCACGCGCGCATTGCCGAGGCCGGACAGGTCGATGTCGACCGAGTCCGCGTTGCACTGCTGGGCATCCAGGTTGCCCAGGCCGCCGAGGTCGGCCTTGAGCCACTTGGCGCGCCCGCTCAGCGAGATGAACCCGGCACCGTGCAGGTTCAGGTCGATTCCCTCCCCGTTCAGGCCCTGCATCTGCATGCTGCCGATGCCACCCAGGCTGGCCCGTACGAGACGGTAGCTGCCGGCGATCTTCATCGAGCCGGCGCCATCCAGCGTGACGTCCAGCTCGTCGCCGGAAAAGCCGGACACTTCCGTCGTCCCCAGGCTCTCGGACGTGACTTCGCGCAGCGCCGGCAGCACGAGTTCCGCATGCAGCGAACCGGTGCGCACATGCCCCTGCACGTCGGTATCGATGTTCAGCGTGTCGCCGCTCTGCGACGTCATCGTCCGCGCCAGGTAGCGCGGCTCGCCCGTCAGGGTCAGCGCGGGCGTGCCGCCCTGGCGGATCCGCAGGTCGATGGCGCCGTCCACCTTCACCCGCACGACGCGGGCGTCGATGGGGCGCGACTCCGTCGTCACGTCGGCCGCGGCATGGGCGACCCCGAGCACGACACACAGGGCGGCGCCAGCCGGAGCGAGCGAGAAAATCTTGTTCATCCGTTTCTCCGTGTCCTGTTCTTTTAAAGAGTATTGGTCATTGAACACAGAATAAACGGAGCGGCCTCGCCCACCCAGCGGATTGCGACGAACTGCAAAAAGGGCCACCTGAGCGACATCCGGACGTGACTGGCATGCATAGGGGAAGCCGTTCATTATCTCGCGGCAGACCCCGTCCAAATGTCTCTGTTTGTCACGATTTGTCATAAAGATATGCATCAACAATTCATGACTTTTGCGTGTGTTGCGTTAAGATAAATTGATGCCCTCAACCCATAACCATAAAGGTGATCAATGCGCCTGCGCTTTTTGCCAGCCCTGCTGGCCGGCATGTCACTCTCGTTCTCGTTCCCGGTCGTGGCACACGCCGCGACCAGCGACCAGTGGACCCTGCCGGTCAACGTCAAGAAGCTCGACAACGGCCTGACGGTTGTCGTCTCCGAAGACCACAGCACGCCGACCGTCGGCGTCTCCGTCGTGTACCACGTCGGCATGCGCCTCGAGCCGCGCAACCGGACGGGCTTCGCCCACCTGTTCGAGCACCTGATGTTCCAGGGCACGCCGAACGCACCGAAGGGCGTGTTCGACCGCGCCATCACGGGCGGCGGCGGTCGCAACAACGGGTCCACGCGCCCCGACTTCACCAACTATATCGAGACGGCGCCGGTATCGTCGCTCGAACCGATCCTGTGGCTCGAGGCGGACCGCATGAAGACGCTCGACTTCAACCCGGCCACGCTGAAGAACCAGCAGGACGTGGTCAAGGAAGAGATCCGCGTGAACGTCAAGAACCAGCCGTACGGTGGCTTCTACTGGCTCGACATCAGCCAGCTCGCGTTCCAGAAGTGGGAGAACAATCACGACGGCTACGGCAGCTTCGAAGACCTCGAGGGCGCCAGCCTGGACGACGTGCGCGGTTTCCACCGCGACTACTACGGCCCGAACAACGCCGTGCTGGCGATCGCCGGCGACGTCACGCCCGCGCAGGGCTTCGCCCTCGCGCAGAAATACTTCGGCGCCATCCCCGCCCGTGCGACCCCGAAAGGTTCCGACTTCGAGGAAGGCCTGAACACCCAGGAAAAACGCATCGAGCAGAGCGACGCACTGGCCCAGGTGCCGGCCGTGGCGGTCGGCTGGAAAGTGCCGCCGCCGGGCAGCCGCGACCAGGCGCCGATGGCCGTGCTGTCGGAACTGCTGGCCGGCGGCGACGCGTCGCTGTTCTATCTGAACCTCGTCAAGGGCCGCGAGATCGCCCTCAACGTCCAGGGCGGCTTCGGCCTCACCGGTCCGTTCGAATACGGCGGCCCCACGTTGTTCACCGTGTTCGGCCTGTACAAGCCGACCAGCAGCGCCGACGCGATGCTGGCCGCGATGGACGAGCAGATCGCGGGTGTCGTGAAAAACGGCGTCGACGCCGCCACCCTGAAGCGCGTGAAGACCCGCATGCTGGCCGACTGGAACAACGACCTGGAAAACATCCTGAACCGCGCCGACACGCTGGCCAAGCTGCAGACGCTGTGGGGCGACGCCCACGTCGTCAACAAGGTACCCGGCTGGATCGAGGGCGTGACCTCGGCCGATATCCAGCGCGTGGCCGCCACCTACCTGACGAAGGCGAACCGCACCGTGATCGACCGCAAGCCGGCCGCGAAGGCCGCCGCCCCCGCCCCGGCCCCGGCCGCCGCCGACAAGAAATGAGGAGCGCATCGATGAACAAACTGATGCTGACGATGGCCGTCGCCGCGCTGTTCGCGCACCCGGCCCGGGCCGCGGACGAACCCGCGGCCGCCGACAAGAACCCGGCCACCGGAATGCCGGCCTATGCGAAGGACAAGCCGCTGCCCGTGCCGCACATCGGCAAGAAAACGCTGGCGAACGGCCTGCAGGTGTGGGTCGTGCCGCGCACCGGCATCCCGCGCGTGGACATGGTGCTGGCCGTGCGCGACGCGGGCCTCGCGGCCGACGATGCGGACCACCCGGCCTTCGCCAACCTGATGGCGGGCCTGCTGAACGAAGGCACGGCGAAGCGCGATTCGCGCGCGATCGCCGAGGCCGCGCAGGGCATGGGCGGCTCCGTCGCCGCCGGCGCCAGCGCGGACGGCATCACGGTGCAGGCCAGCGCCCTCGCGTCGCAGGCCGGCCCGATGATGCAGCTGCTGGCCGAGGTCGCGCGCACGCCATCGTTCCCCGCGAACGAGGTGGCGCTGGCCAAGGCGAACGCGCTGCAAAGCCTGCGCGTGTCCGAGACCCAGCCGCGCTTCCGCGCCGAGCGCGCGATCAACCGCGCCATCTACGGCGATCACCCGTACGGCCACATGACGCCGACCGCGGCATCGATCGAATCGACCACCGAGGCATTGCTGCGCGCCGAGCACGCGAAGCGCTTCCGTCCGGAGCGCGCGCTGCTCGTGATCACGGGCCGCATCAAGGAAGCCGATGCCCTGAAGCTCGCGCAGCAAGCCTTCGGCGACTGGAAAGCGGGCGGCCCGGCCCCGGCCGAGGTGCGCAAGGCCCCGGCCAGCGCGAAACCCGTGYGCCTGGTGCTGGAACGCGGCGGCAGCGTGCAGTCGACGCTGCGCCTCGGCAGTCCGGGCATCGCGGCGACGGCGGCCGACCAGATCCCGCTGCGCCTGGCCAGCACGATCCTGGGCGGCGGCTTTTCCAGCCGCGTGAACATCAAACTGCGCGAGGAAAAGGGTTATACCTACGGCGCCTCGGCCGGCGCGCGCCTGCTGCGCGAAGGCGGCGGCATCGTCGGCGGCGCGGACGTGCGCAACGAAGTGACGGGCGCCGCGCTGACCGAGTACTTCAACGAGTACAAGCGCATCGGCGCCGACCTCGTCCCGGCGGACGAGATGCGGATGCACAAGCGCTACGTGGCGGGGGGCTATTTGCTGAGCAACCAGATGCAGCGCGCCGTCGCCGGCACCCTGGCTTCCAACTGGCTCGTGGGCCTGCCGGCCGAGTTCCTGGGCGAATACGTGCCGCTGATCGAGAAGGTCACGCCGGAACAGGTGCGCGACGTCGCGCAGAAGTATTTCGCGCCGGAGAACCAGTCCATCGTCGTCGTCGGCGACGCGAMGGCCGTCGGTGACCAGCTGAAGGCGTTCGGCGACTTCACGGTGACCGACAAATAAGCGACAAATAAGCCGCGCGTGCGCAAGCCTCCCGGGGGCGGGCCCGGGAGGCTCTTCATTTCCTGGCTGGCGTTATTTTTTCGCCGACTGCTTCGAGCCGCCGCTCGACGACTGCTTCGTCTCGCCGTGTTCGGCGCGCTGCTTGTTCACGATCCGTGCGGCGACCTCCTCCTCGCGGCCGGGGTAGCGGTGCTCGTCCTTGAATTCCGTCTCGAGCTTCTTGAACTCGCGCTCGCGTTTCCGGCTGGCTCCCTTGGGCATGATGGCCTCCATTCGTTGCGATGGTGGCGCCAGATTAGGCCGATGCAGGACCGGTGTTTGTGCGCTGCCGCACGTTATGGGGAATGCGAACGTGCGTTGAACGCGTGGGCTCGGGGAGCCCACCCTACCCGCAACGCATCCGTAGGGTGGGCACCCCGTGCCCACGCGCCCGGCAGCATATGATCAGCCCTGGAGGGCTTTTTCGAGGTCCTCCAACTCGGCCGGCTTGACGAGGTGCGCATCGAACCCCGCCTCCTGCGCCTTGCGCCGGTCCTCCGGCGACCCATATCCCGTGTGCGCCACGAGGCGGATCGCCGACAGCTGCGGATGCCGCTTGAGCATGCGCGCCAGCTCGTAGCCGTCCACGCCCGGCAGGCCGATGTCGAGCACGATCACGTCCGGCCGCTGTTCCAGCGCCAGCTGCACGAGGTTGCCCGCGTCGGCCGTCGTGTGCGCCTCGTAGCCCATCTCGGCCAGCAGGAAGGCCATCATCTCCATCGCGTCCACGTTGTCGTCGACGAGCAGCACCTTGCGGCCGCTCGGCGTCGACGCCGGCGGCCCCCCCGCGGCGTCGGCCGCCGCCGTGCCCTGCCCGGCGTCCTCCGTGCGCAGCACCGGCAGCTCGACGGTGAAGGTGGAACCGAGGCCGATGCCGGGACTCGTCGCGGACAGCCGGCCGCCGTGCATCTCGAGCAGGCGCGAGACGAGCGACAGGCCGATGCCGAGGCCTTCCGGCGCGCGGTCCGGCGGCACGGCGGCCTGCGCGAACATGCCGAAGATGCCGAAGATGCGCGACAGGTTGTCCTCGGCGATGCCGATGCCGTTGTCCTGCACGGCGATGCGCACGACGGCGCCGTCGAGCGTGACTTCGACCTTGATGCGCCCGCCCTTGGGCGTGAACTTGGCCGCATTGTGCAGCAGGTTGCCCATCGATTGCGCCAGCCGCACGGAGTCGCCCATCAGCCAGATGCGGCGCTCGGGCTGGACCACTTCCAGCCTGTGCTCGCGCGCCGCGATCAGCGGACCGGCCGTCTCGACGGCCTGGGCGATCACGCCCTTCAGGTCGACCTCTTCCTGGCGCAGCGCGATCTTGCCCTCGGAGATGCGGGCCACGTCGAGCAGGTCGTCGACGAGGTGCGCGAGATGGTCGACCTGGCGCGTGATGACCTCGCGCGCGCGCGCCTGGCGCTCGAAGGCACCGTTGCCGGACGCACCCAGCAGCGCGGCCGCATTGCGGATCGGCGACAGCGGATTGCGCAGCTCGTGCGCGAGCGTCGCGAGGAATTCGTTCTTGTTGGCGTCGGCCGCGCGCAGCAGCGCCTCCATCTCCTTGCGGCGCGTGATGTCGCTCGTCACGCGCGCCACGCGGTAGACCTCGTCGCGGCTGTCGCGCACGGGGAACAGGCGGTCGCGCACCCAGCGCAGCGAACCGTCCGGCATCGTCACGCGGAACTCGGCGTCGTAGTGCGGCGCGACCGGCAACGCATCCCACAACGACGCCACGTAGACGCGGTCGTCCGGATGCACGGCGGCCATCCAGCTGCCCGGCTCGCGTTCGAGCACATCGACGGGGCGGCCCCAGATCGTCGCATAGGCCGGGCTCACGTATTCGAGCGCGCGCGCCGGCACGGAGAACATCCAGAACACATCCTCGATGTTGTCGGTCAGCTGGCGGAAGCGTTCCTCGCTGTCGCGCAGCGCGCTCTGGGTCCGCCGCATACGCAGCAGCGCGTTGACGTTGGCGACCAGCTCGTCGGCTTCGATCGGCGCGGCGAGATAGTTGTCGGCGCCGCCTTCCAGGCCGCGGATCTTGTCGGCACGCCCCGTCAGCGCGGCGGACGTCTGCAGCACCAGCACCATCGCACTGTCCGGGTCGGCCTTGATGCGGCGGCACACCTCGATGCCGTTGATGTCCGGGAGCTTCACGTCGAGCAGCACGAGGGCGACGCCGCCGCGCTTGACCACGGCCAGCGCATCGGTGCCGTTGCTCGCCTCGACGACGTCGAAGCCGGCGCTCTGCAGGATCCGGGTCTTGGCGTAACGGGCGCCGTCGTTGTCGTCGACGTTGAGGATCAGGGTCGGGGGAGTCATGTGCGTTCCTCAGGAAAGACGCGCGGCAGCACGAGGCTGAACGTGGAGCCGGCGCCGGGCCGGCTGACCACGTCCACGCGGCCGCAGAGCAGGTCCGCGAGCTTGCGGCACAGGGGCAGGCCGAGGCCCGTGCCCTTGCTGCGCCGCTGCAGCGGATGTTCGATCTGGCTGAATTCTTCGAAGATGAGTTGCAGGTTGTCCGGGCTGATGCCGATCCCGGTGTCGGCCACGGCGAACGTGATGGTGTCGGCCGCGGGATCGTGGAAGGCCGACACGCGCACCGCGCCCTGCTCCGTGAACTTCAGCGCGTTCGAGATGAAGTTGCGCAGCACCTGCGCGATCTTGCCCTCGTCCGATTCGAACGCCTCCGCATAGTCGCACGGTTCGACGATCAGGTCCACGCGCGCCGCGTCGACGAGCGGCCGCAGCATCGCCTTGAGCGCACGGAACAGGTTGTCGACGACGACGGGCGCCCGCTGCACCTCGACCCGGCCCGCCTCGATCTTGGCCAGGTCCAGCAGGTCGTTGACGAGCTCCGACAGGTCGGCCGCGGCGGCCTCGATATAGCGCACCTGGCGCTCCTGCTCGGGCGTGAGGTCGCCGTCCATGCGGTCCAGCAGCAGCTTGGCCAGCGCGCGGATCGACGACAGCGGCGTGCGCAGCTCGTGGCTCGTGTTGGACAGGAAACGCGATTTCATCTCGTCGACGCGGCGCAGGCGCTCGGCCTTGTCCTCGATCTCCGCGTACAGCGCGACGATGCCGCGGTTCGTGTCTTCCAGCTCGCGCGTGAGCGACAGCAGGTCTTCCTGGCGCTCGCGCAGCTCGGCCAGCGTGGCGACCAGTTCGCGGTTCTGCAACTCCAGTTCGCGGTACGTGTTGGCGACAGGACTGTCCTTGGCCAGCTGCGCGGCGATCTCCGACAGGCGCGCGTTGTCGACCCAGGACTGGGGCGGCAGCAGCTTGCGCATGGTGAGCGCGGCGGGCGCCACTTCGCACTCGTCCATCAGGCGATGCGCCGTGACGACGGCGTCGTCGGGCAGCGCGGCCCGGGCGTCGGTGCCGATCGTCATTTCCAGGTACTGGCGCCGCTGGGCGTCGCCGATCAGGAACGTGGCGCGTCCGCTGGAGCCGGACTGCGCCGCGCCGCGCGCCACTTCCGACACGGCGGTGGCGATGCGCACCTGGTCCTGCTGCGAAAACCCGAGCAGGTTCGAGACCTGGCGCGCGCGCTGGCGCACGAGCACGACGTCCTGCTCGTTTGCGAGGCCGATGGCGAGGATACGCTGTACGTTCATGATGAGAATCTCCGGCGCGCGACCAGGACCATCGCGTCGTCGCGGCGACGGATGAAGTCGCGCATCAGCACGGCCGCCACGAGCGCGGGCGCATGCGCGTGCAGGCCGGGATAGGCGTTAAGGTCCCACTGGGTCTGGATGCCGTCCGAGTACAGCACGCACAGCGCGCCCGGCGGGAACGGCGCGGAGAACTCCTGCACCTTGCGCATGTTGTGGCCGACGATGCCGTTGTGCGAAACGAGCGCGCGCCGCGCGGTGCCGTCGACCACCATGCCGCCCACGTTGCCGATGCCGGCGAAGCGCACCTCGCCGCTGCCATAGTCGATCCGCGCCACCGACAGCGCGGCGCCGCGCGTGATGCGCAGCTGCTCGTGCGCCGTGTGCACCACCTCGGAAGGCAGGGCGGCCGGACGTTTTTCCAGCGCGTGGATCGCGCCCGCGGCGGCCTTGGCGGCTTCCGGGCCGTGGCCGAGGCCGTCGACACCGAGCAAGGTCGCGCCGTCCAGGTCGCACGTGACGGCCCAGCCGTCGCCGCATTCATCCTCGCCCGCGAGCGGCGTGCACAGCGCCCCGACTTCCACGCCGCACGGCTCGGGCAAGGCCGTATCCCGCCAGATGCGCATGAAGAAGGCGCTGCCGTGGCCGTGTCGGGTCCAGGCGTCGAACTCGTCGGCCTGGCGGCGCAGCGCACCCAGGCCCGTGCCGGACGTGCCGGCCGTGGAGACGCCGTCGCGCAGCGCGAATTCGAGGTCGACGATGCCGGGGCCGTTGTCGACCGCGATCACGTCCACGCCCGGCGTCAAGACGCTGGACTGGGTGCGCATGATCGTCAACGTGCCTTCGCCCGCGTGCTTGAGGATGTTGGTGGCGGCCTCGGTGACGACGATCGCGAGACGCCCGGCCTTGACGTCGTCGAAGCCGAGCGCATCCGCCAGCTTCTGCCCGGCGCGGCGCGCGGCGGCGACGTCACTGGCATGGGCGATGGCGAAGGTGAGCTGCGGGGACAGCGAACTGATCAGCGTTTCCATTTGACGACCGACACGGCAGTGCCCTCTCCCGGCCGGGAATCGATGTCGAATTCATCGGCGAGCCGCTTCGAGCCGCCGAGGCCGAGCCCCAGGCCGCCGCCCGTCGTGTAACCGTCGCGCAGCGCCAGCTCGAGGTCGGGGATGCCGGGGCCGTTGTCGACGAAGATCAGGCCCACGCCCTTGCGGAAACCGTCGCCCAGCGCATCGAGATAGACCGTGCCGCCGCCGCCGTACTTGAGCGTGTTGCGCGCCAGTTCGCTGGCCGCCGTCACGAGCTTGGTCTGGTCGACCAGCGACAGCGCGATCGCCACGGCGCGCTCGCGCACGTGCTTGCGCAGCGCGACGACGTCCTCGTCCGAACGCAGCGGCAACGCGGTGCGCTCGATACGATCCGGGCGATGACGCTCGAGCAGTTCGGACTCGAAGACCACCGCGTTGTTGAGAGCTGCGCTCATCAAAAATCAGTCTTTCCCAACAGGGCCATGCCCTTCTCGACGTTGAGTGCCGTCGTCACGCCGTGCAGCGTGAGCCCCAGTTCGACCAGCGTGATCGCGACGGCCGGCTGCATGCCGACCACCACGGTCTGCGCGTCGAGCACGCGCGCCATCGCCGCCGTGTTGCTGATCATGCGGCCGATGAACGAATCGACCAGGTCGAGCGCCGAGATGTCGATCAGGACGCCCTTGGCGCGGTCGCGTACGATGCGTTCGGTCAGGTCGTCCTGCAGGGTCATCGCCAGGCGGTCGTGCATGTCGACCTGGATCGTAACCGGCAGCAGGTCGCCCATGCGAGGATCGGAATGCGTTCCATGTGCCGTCCTTATGCCTTCGCGTTGCGCTTGATGACCGACGTGCCCGTGCGCTCGAGCGCGACGAGGAACGCGTCCGCCAGCGTGGCCTTGGTGACGACGTCTTCCAGATTCACGCCCAGGTGGACGATGGTCTGCGCGATCTGCGGACGGATGCCGCTGATGATGCAGTCGGCGCCCATCAGGCGCGCGGCCGCGATGGTCTTCATGAGGTGCTGGGCAACGAGCGTGTCGACGGTCGGCACGCCGGTGATGTCGATGATGGCGATCGCGGCGCCGGTGTCGACGATCTTCTGCAGGATGTTTTCCATCACGACCTGGGTGCGGGCGGAATCGAGCGTGCCGATCAGCGGCAGCGCGAGGATGCCGTCCCACAGCTTGACGACGGGCGTCGACAGCTCCAGCAACTCCTGCTGCTGGCGCACGATGATCTGGTCGCGGGCGCGCTGGAACACCTCGATGGTGTACAGGCCCATCTTGTCGAGCAGGGTGTTGACCGTCCACGACGCGGCGGCCAGCGCGGCCGGGTCGCCCGCGAAGCCCTGGCTCAGGCGGGAGAACAGCGGCTGCTTCAGCGAGAATACGAAGGTCGCCGTCTCGCCCGGCGTGGAACCGCCCTTGGCGCGGGAGGACGAAATCTCGCTCAGGATGTCGCGCACGTCGTCCCACGAGCGGTGCTCGATGTTCTGCAGCTCCCCGGCGCGCGTGGCCTGCACGAACGCGGCCAGGAATTGCTGGCAATGGCGGCGCAGGAGTTCTTTCGAGACGACGTTCGACCGCACCGTCAGCGCTTCCAGCTGCGCCGCCCATTCCGCGCCGATGTCGGCTTCGTGTTCCTGGATGAGCTGGCTGATGCGGGTTGCGTAGTCCTGGGTCGTCATCGATTGTCCTTTTATCATGGAGAGTTGCGCCCGCCTCTATGTATTTACATTTTGGGCAACTCTGTTAAACGGCCGACTAATACCATTTATTTTTTGGACAACACGGCACGATTGCCGGGGGATTCCTCTATTCGGATTGCATTTACATGCCGGGTTCGCAGGTACATCCTTCCAGTTTCGACACGGGAAAAACGCATCATAAACAAACGCTGTGTTCGCGTTTGTTATGTGAACTTTAATTTGTTGCCGAAGTCATACGCATTGTCGAGTTAACTCTTCMGGAGTGACAATGCGCAGCCTGACGTTCGACGACCTGTTCGCCATGTTGGCCGCGGTCGCTTTGTCGGCCAACGACCTGGCCCGGCTACGGGAATGGATCGCCAGCATCGCGCATCCGGCCGAGTGCATCGCCCTGATCGAGCAGGCTGCGCGGGGGCGGCCGTGTCCRCATTGCGGTCACCCGAGGGCGCACCGCTGCGGCCAGGCCAGCGGWCTACAGCGATTTCGCTGCCTTGGCTGCCGGCGCACGTACAACGCCCTCACGGGCACGCCGCTTGCGCGCCTGCGCAAGAARGMRTGCTGGCTSCCCTATCTGCARTGCGTGCTCGAATCGCGCACGGTGCGTGACGCGGCGCGYGTCGTCGGSGTGTATCGCACGACCAGTTTCCGGTGGCGCCACCGGTTCGTTCCCGGTGCCATGCGCGACCGGCCGGCCAGGTTGACGGCCATCGTCGAGGCGGACGAGACGTTTCGTCTGGAATCGCAGAAGGGATCGCGCCACCTGAACCGCAAGCCGAGAAAGCGCGGCGGCGTGGCGAAGCGGCGCGGCATCAACAAGGAACACGATTGCCTGCTCGTTGCACGCGATCGCAGCGGTCAGACGCTCGACTTCCATACCGGACGCGGGCCGGTGACGGCCGAACAGCTGCACGTATGCCTCGGACCGCTACTGCGGGCCGATGTCTTGCTGATCAGCGATGCAGCTGGATCGTATCGCCGTTTCGCAAAGGAGGCCGGCATCACGCATGAGGCGGTCAACGGGAAGGCGGGCGAACGGGCGCGCGGCGCGATCCATATCCAGAACGTGAACGCCTGGCACAGCCGTTTTAAAAGCTGGCTCGTGCGCTTTCGCGGTGTCGCAAGCCGCTACCTGATCAACTATTCGGGATGGCAGAGGTTGCTGGACGCGCGCCGCCTGACGACCCCGGCCGACTGGCTGCGCGTTGCAGTCCAGCTCGGTTAGCGGGTTGGTGCTCGTTTACCGAATCAACGCGAACACAGCCAAGAAAAATCAGGATTGCCCTATAGGAAACTTTTCACAATATTGCTAGACTGGCTACGTTAACGTTCATTAATACTAATATTGGAGACGGGAATGGTGGGTTTAACGATTAAACGGACGGTTCCGGCCGTTCTCGCAGGCTGTGCATGGGTAGCCGGCGTCTGCGCCGCGCAGGAAGCCGAGCCGCAAAGCATCGTCGTGACGGGCGCTACCAAGCCGACTGCCGAAAATATCCTATAGGTAACTTCCGGAGACACGGCTAGAATGGCGGAGTTTCATTCTCGTCAATACTAGCCACGGAGTCCGGAATCGCGGGTTCGATGGTTAGGCGGACAGTGGCGTCCCATGTGGCCTGCGCGGCGGGAACTTTATTGAGGCTTTGAAACAATGCAAGATAGTAAGTTTGTATCTTTAATTCAAAACTGTTTGGGGAGTTTGGGAACGTGATTTCGAGAATAAAAGGGACGGCGGTCGCCGTCGCCGTGGTCTGCGCGCTTGCGAGCGGCGTCTGCGCCGCGCAAGAAGCCGAGCCGCAAAGCATCGTCGTCACGGGCCAGCGCGCCACGTCACCATGGGTAAGGGCCGAAAGCGCCCACGTCGTCGTCGTCTCGAACGCGGCGCGCGCTGATGTCGCGCGCCTCGTCGAACACGTCGAGCGGCTCGACGCACTGCTGCGCACCTATACGGCGGACTATAGCCCCGCGGTTGCGGGGCCGGAACCCAAGCTGAGCCTGATCTACCTGGACGACAACCGCGAACTGGACCGCGTGACGCCTGACCGCCCCTCCGGCAGCATCGGGCTGTTCCGCGACTGCGGGGGCGGCACCCAGGGCTTCCTCGTGCATACGTCGCCGATTGCCGCAGTCACGGACGACCGGCTCGCCACCGCGCCGCTGCACGAAGGCCTGTCCTACGCGTCGCAGGCATACGCCCGCCATTTCCTGTACCGCCATACGGACGTGCGCGTGCCGTCCGCCTGGGTCGAGGGCTTTTCGAGCTATTTCGCGGGCGTGATGTTTGGCACGAACCAGATGGTGATCGGCCGCACGCCGCCCGGCGTCGGCCGCTACTTCGCCTTCCGGGACGAAGGCCATCCTTACAACATCGACTACAGCGACATGCTGGGTCCGGATCCCTACAAGAATCTGGGCGACACGCGGGCACAGTCGGCCCGGGTCGAATATCAGGCGCGGGCGTGGATCCTGGCGCACTACATCCTCGGCGCCGGCGAGCGGCGCCAGCGCCTCGGCACGTTCCTGAACGCGGTCCACAACGGCACCGACCCGGCCGTGGCCCTGCGCGACGCGTTCGGGCTGGACGTGGACAAGGCGTCGACCGAACTGTGGCGCTACCGGCTGCAGGCAGCCAAGGTCCTGCGCGTCGACATGCCGTTCAAGGTCCGCCCCGAGATCACGTTCAAGACGATGTCGGCGACGTCGGGAGAATTCGTGCTGGCCGATACGGTGCTCAAGGCGTGCCCGGTCCGCGCGCAAGGCGAGACGCTGCTGCGCACGCTGACCAAGGACGCGGCCAAGGTGCCGAACGTYGACGCCGGCCAGCTGGCACTGAGCCGCGCCCGCGTCGACTGGGGCGACCCCGCCGCGGCTCTGCCGTGGCTGCAGAAGGCGGCGCGCCGGGCCGATGCCAGCGCCGACGTGCTGGTCCTGCTGGCCCGCGCCAACCTGAAACTGGCCGCGCGGGCGGACGCTGGCGCGCGCAGCCCCTACCTGGATGCTGCCCGCACCAGCCTCGCGCGGGCACGCGAGCGCGAGCCCGGCCTGGGCACCATCGCGCTGGCCGAGCTGGACCTGACGCTGCAGGCGGACGGCGCGCCGAACCGCGCGGCGCTCGAAGGCGTGATCGCCGCCTGGCGCACGACACGCGATTCGGGGCCGCTGGCGCGCGCCGCCGTGCTGGCCTGGTGTTACCTCGTCGACGCACCGAAGGCGGAACACGTGCTGCGCATGCTGGCGAACGATGCCCGCGATCCGGACATGGCGGCGTGGGCCGTGGAGTTCCAGCGCCGCCTCGACACCGGTCTCACGCTGGCCGCCATCCAGGCGGAGATGCGCAAGGGATTGGGCGACGGTCTGCTGGCGGGTGGCGCCAACGAGTGGACTCTCGACCTGGTCAGCGTGATGAAAGAGGTCGAGGCGCAGGCCGGGCTGGAGTATGCGCGCCAGGCCATGCAACAGCAGATGCAGCAGCAAATGATGCAGCAGATGCAAACGCCCACCAACCCGATGCAGCCCCCCTCGAAGCGCTAGCATCGGTACGCACGCGCGATTTGCGTGACGCGTCACGCCGCGCGTGCGCACATCGTTGGAACTTTATCGGGTCGCCGCCGGAATACCGAAAGGAGCGGATTCCGCCGGCCCCGGACCCGGCTTCGAACCAGTCTTGACACGCGCTCAAGGCGCTGAGTGTTTGGAGCCGGTGTCGTCCGGGTGTCTGCCGCCGCGTCAAGTTCATGCACTGGCAACCCAACCCGACCCGATCGATGATTCTCACACCGCACGCTGTCCGCCGCGCCACCCGTGACGTCCTGGCGCTGAAAGTCCTGCCCGCCCTGTTCCTCGGCTGTTTCGCCGCACCGCAACTGTATGCCCAGACCGCACCGCCGGCCACGCCGCAGGCCGCCGCCGGTGCTGCCGCCACCAAAGGCACGACGAGCGTAAAGCCGGCGCCAGGCAATGACACCGACGATGGCCTCGCGACTGTGGAGGTCGTGGCGACGCGTCCGACCAACAAGATCGATCGCGACGTATACGACGTCAAGAACGACATCAGCGTCAGCAATGCATCCGCTTCCGATATCCTGAACAACGTCCCGTCGGTCACCGTCGACCAGGATGGTAACGTGGCGCTGCGCGGCAACCAGAACGTGCAGATCATGGTGAACGGCAAGCGCGACGCCCAGTTCCAGGGTCAGAACTGCGGCGACGCGCTGAACGCGTTTCCGGCCGAGGCGATCGAGTCGATCGAGGTGATCAACGTGCCGGGCGCGGAGTTCGGTAACGAGGGCGGCAGCGGTCCGATCATCAACCTTGTCCTCAAGCGCAACCGCAAGCCCGGCTCGCGCGCGAGCCTGAGCGCCAACAAGGGCACGGAGGGCCGCGCCAATGCCTTCGTGAATGGCGAACGCGCGCAAGGTCCGTATTCGATCAGCGGCAACGTCGGTGTGCGCGAGACGGTGCGCAACAGCTACCGCGAGTCGCAGCGCCAGGATCTCGACCCGGCCACGGGCGCCGTGACGGATGCACAGAATACGGCCGGCAACGGCCAGGTCAGGTCGAAGTCGCTGAACCTGTCGTCGACATTCACGTACAACGTCGGCGAACGGGACCAGGCGGGCGCCTCCGTCAGCTATTCGAAGATCCGCAGCGAAAGCGACAATGTCGGTAGCACGCAGCGCTACGACGCCGACATGAACCCGCTGGCCGACTACACGAGCCGTTCGCAAAGCCTGTCGCCGGCGGAGAACTTCGGCATCGGCGCGTCGTACGACCACAAGAGCGGCGAACCGGGCGAGGACCTGAAGTTCGACTTGCGCTACACGGGCCAGAACAACAGTTCCGATTCCAGCGTCTTCTACGATTACCGGCTGCGTCCCACGCCATTCATCGCCAACAGCGTGCGGTCGACGGACCGGCGCAACCGCATCCTCGACATTTCCGTCGACTACGAGCGCAACGTGTGGGACACGTGGCACCTGAAGGCCGGCGCCAAAGTCGCGGACAGCAAGAACAACAACCCGACGAACTACCTGGGCCAGGACCCGGTGACGGGCGACTACGTGCCGGTCGCGAGCCGCATCAGCGACTTCGAATCGAACGACCGCAACGCGGCCATCTACGGCATCCTCTCCACCAAGCTGTTTACGAACCTCAGCATCCAGGGCGGCCTGCGCGGCGAATACACGCAGCTCGACGTGCGCCAGCCACTGCTGAACGAGGAAGACAAGTACACCTACATGAACTGGCTGCCGAGCTTCTACGCGACCCGCGACATAGGCACCGACGGCATGCTGCAGCTGCGCGCGTCGCGCCGCATCGCGCGCCCGAACGAGCGCGACCTCAACCCGAACCTCGTCTACCCGAACGATTTCAATGCGCGCCAGGGCAATCCGCACCTGCAGCCGGTGAACAATGACCTCATCGAACTGGCCTACCGCGACCGCATCTTCGGCGTCGACAGCAGCTTTACGCTGTTCAAGCGGCGCGAATCGCCCGTGATCGGCAACCGCAGCTATGCGCTCGCCAGCGATCCGAACGTGATCGTCACGTCACCCATCAACTTCGGCGCCAACGATTCCGTCGGCATCGACTTGAATTTCAACGTGCGCCAGCTGTTCCTGCCAGGCCTGTCGGCCAACCTGGGCGGTACGATCGCGCACGAAAGGCGTCAACGCATCTCCAACTTCACCAATGACATGACGGGTGTGGAACAGACGAACCACCGCGAAAACGTCAAGCTGCGGCTTGCGTACCAGATCGGCATGGAAGCACTGCAGCTGAGCGTCAATCGCAACGGTACGACGTTGAACGGGCAGGGCGTCAACGGTGCCGTCACGATGACGAATTTCACCTGGATGCATCGCATCACCCCGCGCCTGTCGTTGAACCTCAATGTGAACAACGTCTTTCACACCGGGAATGTGGAAAGCGATGTCGAGAACGAGGTGCTGCGCCTGCACAGCCTGACGGTCAACCAGCCACGCATCGTGCAGATCGGACTGCGTTACCAGTGGGGCGGCGTGACGGGCGATGACCGTATCCGCAACGGCGGGCGCGGCATGTTCCGTGGCGGTCCGGGCGGCCGTGGCGATGGTGGCGGTGGCTACGGTAACGGCGGCGGTGGGCTCGGTAACGGCGGTGGGAGCGGCGGATACAACGGCGGTGGAGGCGGCGGGTTCTGACAGGCGCCGCCCCGTCGCGCGCTCGCGGCGCCGGGCGCAGGGCGATGCCGTGCCGGGCGGACAATGCCCGTGCAACGCGAGGCCCACGTCGACGGCATCGTTGCCGGTGCCGCCGGGCGTTTGGAGCACTTATCTGTGACGCGTTACGATAAGCCGTGGGCAGCTGGTTTGTTAAATTTTGAAACGCACATTGCGGGAATTCATAACGTGCGTAATGACGCCGGCCGGTAGCATGCTTTCCATTTGTTAACGGAAAATGAACATGATAAAGCATGCTCGAAGCGCCAGGATGTGGTTGCAGTATCTTGTCGGCGGACTATTAAGCCTGATCATCGCCTGCGGCGGTGCGGATGCGGCATACGCCGCGCCGAAGACAACCGGCGGCACTGCAGGAGCGACCTGCAACAATCCCCAGCCGATGACGTTGCCGACCGTGTTGAATGGTCCCGCGAACGTCTGCCTGTTCACCTCCGGCACCGTCGACAGCGTGTCTTCCAGGCTGGCGAATACGTTCACGATCAACGGTGTATCGTATGCCAACGTGGCGTCGAACCAGATGCCTGCCCGCATCAATGGAAATTATTACATCCGGTACGTGGCGAGGCAGAGCGGGGCGCAGTTGCAGGTCAACGGCACCGACCATAACGCTGTCGTCAACTATACGCTGACGGTCAGCGTCGGTGGCACGGGCAGCGGCACGACCAGCCTGGCGCCGGGCAATTACACCTACCAGGCGGGCAGTCCGGTTACGGTCACGGCGACGCCGGCTCAGGGCTCTTCCTTCTCCGGCTGGAGCGGCACCGTCAACGCCGGCACGAATCCGCTGACGATCACCATGGACGGCAATAAATCGCTGACCGCGAACTTTGCTGCGCAAACCAGCGATAGCGAAGCGGGGTTGAAGTCCCTGGCGAGCTTCCCGATCGGCGTGGCCGTGAACGCAGGTTTCGAAAATAACAGCATCATCAACAGCAGTACCAGCGCACAGCAGCAGGCCGTCGTCTTCCCCAATTTCAACCAGATGACGGCGGGTAACATCATGAAGATGGGCTATCTGCATCCTCAGGAAAACACGTTCACGTTCAGCCAGGCCGATGACTTCGTGTCCTTCGCGAAGTCCAATGGCATCAACGTGCATGGTCATACGCTGATCTGGCACGCCGATTACCAGGTGCCCGCTTTCATGACGAACTACGCCGGCGACTTTGCGGCCATGCTGAAGAACCATGTCCAGACGATCGTCTCGCATTTCCAGGGACGCGTGGTGAGCTGGGACGTGGTCAACGAGGCGCTGGCCGACGATGGCCAGCCGACGGTGAACAACATCCTGCGCAGCACCATCTTCAGCCAGAGGATGGGCCAGGACTTCATCGACCAGTCCTTCATCTACGCCCGCGCCGTCGATCCGCAGGTCGACCTGTTCTACAACGACTACAACATCGAAGCCGGCGGACAAAAAACGGCGAACCTGCTGTCCCTGGTCGATGGCATGCGATCACGCGGCGTACCGATCACGGGCGTCGGCTTCCAGATGCACGTGACCATCGACTGGCCGAGCATTACCGCCATCGAAGCCTCGCTGAAGGCCGTGGCGGATCGCGGCCTGAAGGTGAAGATCTCCGAAATGGACGTGAGCATGAAGAGCGCCTACACCAGTTTCACGGCGGACGCGGCGCTCCGGCAACAGCAGCGTTATCACGACATCATCGCGGCCTACCTGCGCGCCGTGCCGGCTGCCCAGCGGGCCGGCATCACGGTCTGGGGCGTGTGGGATGCCGACAGCTGGATCAACCAGCCCGGATCGCCTGACTGGCCGTTGCTGTTCGATGGCAACTTCCAGTCCAAGCCTGCGCTTCAGGGCTTCAAGAATGCTTTGCTGGGGAACTGAGCTTTCACTTCAGGTCCGGCACTTTTGAGCCGCATCAAAAGTCACGAGTCGCGCGCACCTACGCTAGCGCAGGTGGGTGCCGTGCCTCGTCACGGATGTTTCGCCCACTTTTTTTCCATTCCGATTAGTTGCGTACCCGTTGTCCTGATAACACCGATCATCGATCGATTCTGTCTTGAAGGAGGAAATGGAAATGCCGCAACAACTCAACCCAAGGGTTCCTAAGGGAATTCCATTGTCTCGGCGGGCGCCCGAGCCTGTCAACGAAGCGGTCTTGCATGATGGCGGGGTCAATGCCTGGATGGATGACCCGAAGAATGGCACCCCGGTCCAGCGTCCGGCCCCGGCACTGGACGACGGCAACCTGTCGTACGAGATCGAGGACGCCGCGGTTCCTCTCGGGTTTTACTCGGTGGGAACCGCCAGTTTCCGCTATTGGAACGCCGCGGAAGCCTTGCGGCGCGGCGCCAATTTCTGGCAGGCGCGAGTTCCTGATCTGACGTGGTTTGAAGAGATCGGCCCGAGGTTGCCCGTTTTCCTTGACGACGGGGTCGACTTCAATGCGTTTTACGATCGTAGCGCGCTCAAATTCTTCCATGGTGATGCCACGGGAGGCACCGTTTTTTCCGGCGAAAGTCCCGACGTCCTGTGTCACGAGATGGGCCACGCCATCCTGGATGCCATCAGGCCCGATTTGTGGGATGTCGCTGCGCAGGAGGTGGCCGCCTTCCATGAATCGTTCGGGGACATGAGCGCGATCCTGTCGGCGTTGCAGTTGCCGCTGATGCGTGCGGCCGTCATTTCGGAAACCAGCGGCCACATCAACCGGAATTCCCGGCTGTCGCGGCTGGCGGAGCAGCTCGGTGAGGCGATACGCGAAAGTTTTCCCAGTGATGTCGATCCGGACTGCCTGCGCAATGCATCGAACCGCTTCATGTACGCGCCGCCGCTGTTTCTCCCATCGTCCGGCCCCGCATCGGTCTTGACAGCGGAGCCGCATTCGTTCTCGCGTGTGTTTACGGGCGCGTTCCTGGATGCGATGGCCGGCATGCTGTTGGCGGTCGCCCGCGGTCAGGCGCATCCGACGGAAGACCAATTGCTCCAGGTGAGTGGCGCGATGGGCGATATCCTCGTCGCCGGTGTACGCAGCGCCGCCGCCGCTTCCGATTTCTACAGCCAGGTAGCCGGCGGCATGGTGCAGGCAGCGGGACAGGTCGCTCACGTATTCTCGCGTCCGTTGAAGGCGGCTTTCGTCAGGCGCGGGGTCTTGTCCGTGACGTCGGCGACTTCGGTCCGGACTCTGGCCGATGCAGCGGACAGCCTGGCGCCCAGGGTGGGCGCGGCGGCGCCAATGTCCCGTGCGCCTACGCATCTCGCCCTCGACGGCAGGCAATTCGGCCTCGGTGACCAGGCTCTGATCGTCGAAACGGCTTCGCAGCCGCGCAAATTCGCGGCCAACGCCGCCGTCAACGACGTCGCGCAACCAGCGGTCCCGAGTTCCGAAGTGGCGGCGCGCAGCTTCGTGGAGCAATTATTCAAGCGAGGGCGAGTCGATCTCAGCGGAGCGACCAACGACGAAGACCGTATCGATCCATTGTCCGGATTGAAGACGCACCGCCTGGTGAAAGCCAACGGCGCCTTGTTGCTCAAGCGCGTCTTGTGCGATTGTGGCCTGAAACACGACTGATGGAGGCGTCGGACGCAATGAGCGCGCAAGAGCGAATTCCGGCCAACAGCATCGTGCCGGACACTGTTGAGTCGCAGGCCTATGTCCGCGGCATCGTGGAGCGTGGCGAGGCCGCGGTCGCGGATCAGGATGGCAAGCTGCCGCGTGGCGTGACGCACGAGATCGTCGGGCACCACGATGCCAGCGGCTTACCGATTCTGGTACGCAGGAGGATGTATTAGGTAGGCAGCCCGCGCCTGTGCCGGGCGGGCTGGCCACGAGACGCGCAGGAACATTCTCATTCAATCTCGAGTCGCATTCCTCGTAGTTCTAGCGCAGGTGTCGATCAACACGGGCTTTGTTGCATAAATCGGCTGAGCGCGTAATGCCCCAAACCCTGGATGGATTTAGGGCATTGCGACTGTCTTGGGCGTGCCCAGCCGCGTGAAGCGGTTGAGGATGGCGGCACGGACCTGCAACTCGGCGTCCTGGCGGTCGAAGTCACGCGCCATGACACGTTCACCGAGCAGTTTGAAGCAACGCATCTTGGTTTCGACGAGACTGCGTCGATGATACCCGGTCCATTTCTTCCATATCTTCCGTCCGAGGCGGCGCGTCGCGTCCAGGATGGCATTGCGAGCTTCGGCACCCGGCCGCCGGTCCTTCCATGGCTTGGCGTTCCTGCGCGTCGGGATGATCGCTTCCGCGCCTCGCCGTGCAATCGCCTCATGACAGCCTTTCGTGTCATACGCGCCGCCGCCGCTGACGCTCGTGATGGATTCGTCATCGGCGATCTGGTCGAGCAGGCACGGCAGCATCGGCGCGTCGCCGGTCGCGTTGTCGATGACTTCGATGGCCCGGCTTTCCAGCGTGGTCGCGTCGATACCGAGATGGACCTTGCGCCACTGGCGGCGGTAATCGGCGCCGTGCTTCTTTGTCTTCCATTCGCCTTCACCCAGCATCTTGATGCCCGTGCTGTCGACCAGCGGATGCAATCCCGTCGTCGTCGGGTGCGCTCCAATCGTCACCGATAGATGTTTTTGGCGCCGGCTGACGGTGCTGAAGTCGGGAGTCTGCCAGTCCAGGCCAGCCAGCCCAAGCAGGCTTTGCGTCATGCCCATCGCCTGTCGCAGTGGCAGATTGAACAGGCTCTTGATTGTCAGGCAGAACTGAATCGCCGCCTCGCTGTACTTCGGGCGGCGGCCCCGCCTGCCGCTGGCGACGCGGTGCCAGCGCATGTCCTTGTCCAGCCAAACCAGCAGCGGCCAGCGCGCTCTCAACGCTTCGTTGTATTCCTTCCAGTTGGTCGTTCGGTATTTCGGTTTGGCTGGTGCACTCATCCCGTCAGCTTACCCGTGGCCCGGCTTGGCCGCTGCAGGGACGGATTTGTGCAACAAAGCCGATCTGATCTTATAATGTAAATACTTGTAAATTTCTACGGGCAACATGTTTTCACAAAAAAGCTCAGGAAGAACTTTATTGCCAAAATGAAGACCGCTTGGAAACGTAACGTTATTGAAACATGCATTTATCTAAGGAAACAGCATGCAACCAAACAATACGAGCAAAAAGAGGAAATCATGACAAATGTTGCATTAGCGAGTGGGCTAACCATATTAAGAGAAGGTATGCGGAGAGTACTTGGTGCACATCCCGAATTTACAATTACCGAAGAATATAATTGTGCCGACGAAATATTTTCGGACAAATCGATTGTAGACAGGCAAGTTCTTGTTATTGCCACTCCGCTGTACCATTTAACTTACCAAATGCTGCAAGAAATCAAGAGGCTATTACCAACTGTGGCGCTAGTTCTCATCGCTAATAAGCACTCAGATTTGCGGATGATGCACAATTTTGCCGGTAATGCTCGAGGACTCTTAACGCGCAACAGCCCAGCAGAAAACCTCCCACACGCTATCCGTACCGTTGCTTCTGGTCGCCTTTATGCTGATGCAGCTCTAGCCGATATAATTGTCAACGATCCAAGGCTGAACATTTTAACAAACGGATCGCTCCGCTTGACAGACCGTGAGTTCGACATCTTGCGACGTATTGCCACTGGAGAGACTAACCAGGAGATTGCTGATAGTTTGGAAATCAGCAATAAAACAGTGAGCACACACAAAACGCATATAATGGAAAAGACCGGAACCGCATCGGTAGCCGAAATTGTCCGATACGCAATCGAATACGGCTTGATTGATCTGGAGAGCATAGTCGATCGTAGTCATTACCACCTCGATTTTTATATCCCAGACCACCAGTTGCAGCCGCGTCATCCGTCAAAGATGTAGGACGTACTTCGAAACGACCGACGGGATGAGAATCACGCGGATACATACGCATAAAAGCCGAAGGTCTTCGACATTCGCGCTCGTACAAATGCGCGCCATGCCAAGCAGTGAGGTCGGTCGGCATTCGTGTATGCCAACACGGTGTCAAGCAGCAGTCCTTTGCTG
>NZ_JBFUDR010000062.1:0-26255 GCF_056404615.1 Massilia sp. P2_C2
GCCGCGGGCAGTCTGCCGCGGCCTTGTCTTTTATGAAGAATCGGATCAGCGTGCGACGGGCGCCATCCCGCCCGGACCGGCGCCGGCGGCGCGCAACACGCAATGGCCGGCCGAGCAGGTCGCGCCGGGATCGGTGACGAATGAGCAGGTGGATGCCATGCCGGCCTTGGCGTCGTCGGCCTTGCGCGCGGCCGCATGCTCGGCCACGAGCGCGCGCAGGCGCGTGCCGTCGCCGTTCCTGCTCGACCACGCCATGTAGCGTTCGGGCCCGCCGCAGGCCTTGCTGCCGATGGCGATCGAGTGGCATTGGGCCTCCGTGTCGCACGCGGCATCGCCGCGTTCGGCCTCGATGCGCGCGAGCAGGTCGGCCGTGCGGTTGGCTGCCGCGGCGGGCGTCGGGACCTGCGGCGCATCGCTGCGGCAGGCGCTGCTCGCCAGCAGCAGGGCCAGGCCGGCCAGGCGGGCGAGGGTGCGGGAGAGGGTCGTCGTGTTCATGCCCCATCATCGCGCGCACCGCCGCGCCTGGCAAGGGGCGCACGCGTGCCCGTCATCGCGCAGTCATAATCGCCAATTACAGTGCCGTTTCATCCACAAGCAGCGGAGTACGCGATGAACGGAACCGGGAGCATGCACACGTGAGTGGCGCCCCCATCACAGGCAGGCGCATCCTCGTGCTGAGCGTGCCCGCGGGCGCCGGCCATACCCGCGCCGCCGAGGCCTTGCGCGCCGGCGCGCGCACCCTGCCGGACAGCGTCGACGTCATCCACCTGGACGCCACGGCCTACGCGACGCCGCGCCTGCGCAAGGTCTACGCCGACCTGTACATCACGCTCGTGCGCCGCGCGCCCACCCTGTGGAGCTGGGTGTACCAATATACCAACGGCGCCGCGCCGGAGGGCTGGATGCACCGCCTGCGGCGCCGCATCGAACGTCGCGACTGCGCACCGCTGCTCGCCAAAATTGCCGAGCTGCGCCCGGACGCCATCGTCTGTACTCACTTTCTGCCGGCCGAGATCCTGGCGCAGGAAGTGGCTGATGGCCGGTTGCGCTGCCCGGTCTGGGTGCAGGTGACCGACTTCGACCTGCACCGCATGTGGGTGCATCGGCACATGGCCGGCTATTTCGCCGGCAATGACGAAGTGGCGTTCCTGATGCACAGGCACGGGATTCCGGACGACACGATCCACGTCACCGGCATTCCCGTCATGCCCGCGTTCTCCGGCCGGCCGGACCGCGCCGCCTGTGCGCGCGAGCTGGGCATAGCCCCCGACAGCATGACCTTGCTGCTGATGGGCGGCGGTGCGGGCCTGGGCGGCCTCGGCACGCTGGCGCAGCGCCTGCTGGCCATTCCCGGCAACTTCCAGCTGATCGTGCTGGCCGGGCGCAACGTCGAAGAACTGGCGGCGCTGCGGCGGCTGGCGCTCATGCACCCGGGCCGGCTCGTGCCGCAGGGCTTTACGGACCACGTCGAGCGCCTGATGGCCTGCGCCGACGTGGCGATTACGAAGCCGGGCGGGGCGACGACGGCGGAATGCCTCGCCATGGGCCTGCCGATGATCGTGAACGCGTCGATACCCGGCCAGGAAGAGCGCAATGCGAATTTCCTGCTCGAGCATGGCGCCGCGCTGGAGGCGTTCGACGCGGCGTCGCTGGAATACCGCGTCCGCTACCTGATGGCCCATCCGGATGCACTGGAAACGATGCGCACCCGTGCGCGGGCGCTGGGCCGGCCGCATGCCGCTGCCGCCGTGCTCGCGGCTGTCCTGAAACAACTCGAACCTGTCGATGCCTGTCTCTGAACTTTCCCATGCCGGCCAGTTCGCCGCGACCTTGGCCGCCGTCTTCGTGGCCGCCTATTTTTTTGCCCGTGTCGAAGTCGAGATCGAGGGCGACGCCGGCTGGGCGGCGAACCTGCCCACCTGGCGCGTGGAAGAGCACCCGCTGCTCGACATCTTCTGGGGCGGCCGCGCGCTGACCGGCTACCACGCCTGGATGTTTTCCTTCATCGGCGTGATCTTCCATTTCCCGCTCGCGTTCATGGGCCAATGGTCGCTGCCGCTCGAGGCGCGCGTGATGGCCGCCGTCATGCTGTTCTGGGTCGTCGAGGACTACCTGTGGTTCGTCGTCAATCCGGCGTTCGGCTGGCGCCGGTTCAAGCGTGCGCTGGTCCCGTGGCACAAGCGCTGGTTCGCCGGCGCGCCCGTCGACTACTGGATGTTCGGCGCGATCAGCGCGCTGCTGTTCTGGTACGCGTACTGACCGGTCCCGCGCGGCGGTTGCCGAGGTCCAGCGCATGGCGCACGCGCTGGCACAGCTCACCGGACGTGCGTGAGATCAGCTCGTGGGGAATCTCGAATTTTTCCGTCAGCCGGTCGTAGTCCTCGAAACCGTAAGAGACCATGAACGGATGCATGCCCGTGCCGATCGCCGCCGCGAAGTCCTTGTGCTCGTCGCCGCAGACGTAGGCGCGCGCCGGATTGATGCCGAACTGTTCGCGGATGGCGCGGAACTGGCTCGTCTTCTTTTCGGACAGGGGGATATGGACGAGGAAGTCGAGCGCGTTGATGTCGATGTCGTGGCGCTGGAACAGCTGGCGCAGCGTCTCTAGCGGTTCGTTCGTGATGTTGCGCGTGACCATGCCGACGACGACGTCCGGCGCCGCGACCAGTTCCCGCACGAGGTCGGGAATGCCCTCGTACATGGCCGCTTCCTTCCGGTAGACCTCCGTGAGGCTGTCCACCAGCTTCGCCCGGCTGTTCCTGCGCAGGTTCTTCTTGATAATCGACGGGAATTCCTTCAGCCCGCCGAGGTATTTGAAGAGGTTGTGGCGCTTCTGGAACCGGGCTTCGTCGCCGATGTCCAGGCCGTGCCGCGAGAATGCCGCTTCGATGGCGGAAAAGGCGTCGACGGTGGTGCCGTCGGCGTCGAGGATCAGCAGTCGTTTCCTGGATTTGTACATGGCATCATCATACCGGCGGGGATGTTACCGGCGTATGACAGACCGTTCCCGCATGACGTCAATCGCGCTCGATGTCGGCATTCGCGTCGTTGCGGATGAAGCCCTCGTCGTGGATGGCGAAGACCTTGTCCGGGATAGTCTTGTGGTCGACACGCGTCACGCGCCACACGGTGCGGCCGTCGGCGGCCTGGATCAGCAGCGGCAGCTTCGCCAGTGCGCTCCAGCACACATGCGTCGTCTGCGGACCCTGGACGAGGGCGACCCACGTGCATGCGCCGATCGGCTGTCCGGCCCCGTGCGGCGTGGCGGCCGGCACCAGGCGATAGTCGCCTTTCGGGTGACGCAGGCCGTGGCCGAGGTCGAACCAGTCGGTGAACTGGCCGATGCGGTACAGGTTGTCGCGGTCGATGTCGGTGCGGATTCTGCGGTCGAGGTCGAGCACGGCCAGCCGGTAGTCCGGACTGCCGGCCTTACGTATGGCGAAGCTCTCGGCCTTGTCGTCCGTGCGCCGGCGGATGCGGCGCTCGCCGTCGCGCCAGACTTCCACGTGGTGCTCGGTGCCGCCGCTGAGATAGGTGGCCTGGAAGTGCGTGGCCGCCGGCTCGCCGCGCGTGCTGAAGACGTGGTCGAAGTCCGGCGCGGTCGCCGCCGCGTGGGCACCTGGGAAGGAAAACACGGCCGCGGCCGCCGTGCCGAGCACGAGCGACCGCGACGCGCGCCTTCCGGTGCAATCAGGAAGGGTGTAGGTCATGTCAGTTGCGCACCGCGCGGGCCGAGTCGAAGTAGCGGTACGACTTGCCGCCCACGGTGAGGTCCTTCACGGAGAGCTCGATGTTGTACGTGCCCTTGGTCAGCGCCGTGTCCTTGGCGGCGCCGGTCGGATCCGCCGGCAGTTCGAACGTGAGGCCGGTCGCGGCGGCGGCCGGGGTCACCGTCGACGGGGTCACGGTCGGCACATCCTTCGTGGCCGGGTTGGCAAGGCCTTCGTTCAGCACGCGGCCGTCGGCCTGCGGCATGGACAGGCCGAGCAGCCAGGCCACGGTCGGCGCGACGTCGACGTTGCCGGAC
The DNA here is from genome assembly GCF_056404615.1 of Massilia sp. P2_C2. Classification (NCBI taxonomy): domain Bacteria; kingdom Pseudomonadati; phylum Pseudomonadota; class Betaproteobacteria; order Burkholderiales; family Oxalobacteraceae; genus Massilia; species Massilia sp. P2_C2. The sequence goes on from NZ_JBFUDR010000062.1 coordinate 4,028, forward strand.
GGCGTCGTGACGACTTTATTTGCCAGGAACGACGGACCATGGGCGATCAACGTGTTGTGCACGTCCGCGATGCCGAAGCTGCCGTGCATGCCGCGCTGGCCGCCGACGCTTTCGAACTCGATGCCCGGCATGCCCTGCACCGACGTGTTGTAGTCCCAGTTGAAGGAGACGACGACGTCCGGCTGGCCGTTGTTCTGGCGCTGGGCGTTTTCCAGGTTCACCTGGGCCAGCGCCAGCGTGCCCGGGATGCTGCCGTAGCGGCTGTCGACGAAGATCGCGCCGTATTCCTCGCGCTGCTGCAATAACGTCACGAGCTTTTGTACGGTGGCGGCGTCGTGGCCCGGCACGTAGAAGTAGTCGGAACCGCCGTTCGCGGCGACGACGATGCCATTTGCCGGCAGGCTGCCCGGCGCCGGCACCTTGAAGCTGGCGACCGGTTGCGCCAGGCCCGCGCTGATGGCCTGGTACTTCACGTTGGCGGCGCCGCACAGGCTGCCGCTCGTATCGACCTTGACGGGGATGACCGGCTTGCCGTCGGCCGTCAGGCCGTACATGGCGCTCGTCGAGCAGCCCGACCCGTCATAGGCAGAGAAGCCGCGGTAGGTCAGCAGGTCGGCCGAACGCACGTCGCCCGAGAACGAATAGCCGGTCGGGTCGACCGCACCGATGGAAGCGCTGCTCACGCCGCCGCTCGGCAGCATGGTCGATGCGGTGATGGCGCGCAGCGGGTACGTCGACACCGGGCCGGAGACGCTGGAGTGGCCGTGGTCGGACACGACGACGATATTGGTCGAGCTGTCCATGCCGTTGGCGCGCAGCGCGGCGATCAGTTCGCCCAGGCGCGCATCCTGCGAGCGCAGGCCGGCCTTCATGTTGGCGCTGCCCGGACCGTAGCCGTGTTCGACGTTGTCCGGCGTACGGAACCAGATCAGCGACAGCATCGGCTTCTTCTGCGGCAGGATGTATTGCGTGTACACGGACATCATGTACTTGTTGGCCGCGTCTTCCGGTGCGCCCTGCGTGGTATCGGCCGAATCGCGCGCGGCCACGGTCACGGTGCCGTTCGGATCGTATGCTGCCGTGTTGAACGTGACGTAGCCGGCGCGCGCCGTCGGGTTGCCGTTGTTGGCGGCGAGCATGACGGCGTCGGTGCCGGAATAATTCTTGACGACGTTGGCGGGCAGGGCGAAGCCGGCGCCCTGCAGCTCGGTGACGAGGCTGCGCGGCTGCACGGTGTTCTCGTCGAGGAAGACGCCGCCCTTGCCGAGATCCTGCAGGTACGCGGCGCCCGACTTGCCAATGGTGGCCGTCGTCAGGCCAGCCGACTGGGCGGTGGCGAACAGGCTTTTCACGAGCAGCAGCTGGCCGCCGTAGTAATCGTTCAGCGTCGTCAGCACCGCGTAGTCCTCGGTGAAGACGGGGTCCTGGTAATCCTGCGCGGCACCGCCGGCGCCGCTGCCGGCCGGGATCGTGCCGGCGCTGCCCTGCGGCGGCGTCCAGAACGTGTTGCCGTAGAAGCCGCTCGTCTTCGGGAACGAACCCGTCGCGAACGACGACGAATTCATCATCGTGAAGGTCGGATAGGTCGAGTGGTTGTCGCTGAAATTCACGCCGCTCTGGCGCAGCGCGTACAGGTTCGGGGTGTCCGTGGCGTTGACGGAGTCGGGGCGCAGGCCGTCCCACACCATGATGATGGTACGGGTCGCGGTCGTGCCGCTGCTGGCATTGCTGGTCGGGGCGGTGGATGCGGCGGTCGTGCCGTTGCTGTCGCTGCCGCAGGCGGCCAGCAGCATGCCGAGCGCGAGCGGGGTAATCAAGGTCTTTGCTAACCTCACGAGGGGTCTCCTGGTCAGAGTCGGGATACGTGATCGATGGATCGGGCCGCGGGTGCGGGCCCGTGCGCAGGATGGTGCACGCGGGTGACAGGCTCGTGACAACAAAGACAAGGAGCACATTCCGATACAAAGTTAATGTTCCGGTAAGGTTGGTCGATGTATCGGAAACGCAAGCGGCGTTGTTGGGAGGTAGCGCTCTGTCTGCTATTTCGCAAGGAAACCTCTTTATCGCTTCGTATCATTATGGCTCCTCAAGAAGCAGGGAGACGGGATGAAACATGAAGGACGAGGTGTCATACGAACCGATGACAAAACCGATCACGGCGGCTGGGTCATCGCTGCTTCTTCAGGAACGGTCGTGATGGGGAAGGTCGCCGCATTGGCCGACGACATGACGTACTGTCCTAGGTGCAAAGGGAAATTTGCTATCACGCCCGATGGAAAAGGGGCCAGACACGCGGGGCGCGCGTATGCCTATCACGGCGACCTGACCGAATGTGGCGCTCGATTGATTACGTCGCTCGAGCCTACGGCTTCCAACAGTAGTTCTTTCGACGAAGCCAAAGGCGAACAGAGGGAAGCAGGCTTGCCTGATCTTTCTTTTGATGATCGATTTGTGCTTCTCGACGATGAGACGGGCGCGCCAGCCGCGTTCATGGAATATGCGGTCGAGCGCGAAAACGGAAGTGTCGAGCACGGTGTTACGAACGAAAGGGGCGAAACCCACATCCTTTCCGCCACAACCCGACCAGAAAAAATCAAGATCTACGTTGCGACCGACATCTGAGTTCCGCATGCGGTCCTGTCCTTCTCGAGGGGAATCATATGCCAGAAGCACGAATCACTTCACCGTCGGGTAAGGCCTTGCATTACCGAACCACCAGAACGACGACGCCGACAAAGGATGACGAGGCCAAGGTTGTACGTATCGCTCTCAACAGGAAAACCCGTCTGGAAGAGAACTCGGCCTACCTGGTCGACGCGAACGTGGCAGCATTCCTCAAGGCGATCGGTGAAGCTGAAGGAGGAGGCTACGATTTCAAGTACGGCGCCGTGAAGGGGAAACGCAACGACCCGTGGCGCTTCACCGACACCTCCACCCATCCGGGACCTGGTTTTGGAGGAAAGACAACTGCGGCAGGTATGTATCAGATCACGATCGATACCTGGCGGGACCACGGTGGGAAAATGGGGTTGACCGACTTTACGCCAACGACTCAGGACCTTATCGCTGTCGAAATGCTACGTAGCCTCGGTGTTATCGACAGCATCAAAGCCGGCGACATTGCCGGCGCGATGCCACAGGCCGCAAAGAAATGGGCGGCTCTCCCGATGGGGCCAGGCCTGAAGAATCGCTATCCGCCGCAGCCCTACATGGATTACGACACATTTTTGGCAACATACAAGGCCGCCGGGGGATCAACGAAATGAGAGCCATCATTGAACGAATAGCTTTCGCAGGCGCTGCCTTGCTGGTGTTCCTCTCTGCGCCCGATGGCGCCGCCCGTGTTGACAAGCAATCGACTTCGGTCATGAATCTGCGCTTGCAAGAAGGCGCATCGTTTGTACATGTCCGTGCCCGTCTCATCAAATCCGGATGGAAGCCTGTTCGGATGCATGTGGGCGATCGCTACGAATACGATGGGGCGGAAAAACGCTTGGCAGCCCGAAATTTCTTCGAAGTGGATTCTTGTTCCACTGACAGAGGAAGCATCTGCATCTTTTACTATGCAAAGGATGGGATGTGCTTACGAATCGACACTCTGGGTGAGCAAGTGGATGCGATGCGAGTGACGAGGTGGGACGACTCTTGTCCGAACGAGTCGCCCCAATCAGGGACGCCACCGGATTGATTGGCAAGTTGGTACGGCGTGGCGGGATGGACGCTCAATAGGTCAAGGTCACCAGCGACACCGCCTGCCGCGGCAACTGCATCCGGACGGTGGCCGTGCCATCCCGGGTCTCCAGCGTCGACCCGGCATCCATCTGCGCCAGCTCGCTCGCCTTCTGCAATTCGGCGACCTGCGCCGGCGTCGGATTCGCAGGCGCGCCCATGCGCTTCCACGCCGCGTACGAATTGCTGTGGTCCTGGTCGATGCGGTAATGATGCAGCTGCACCCGCCGCGCCGGGAGGCCTGCGATGCGCAGTTCGACCGGGGCGCCGGCGTCGATGACGTCGTCGTCGTGGTAGTTCCAGACCATGACGGCGACACTGTGCGCGTCCTTCGCCGCCAGCGCATCGATGTCGGTGCGCGCGCCGCGCACGCCGCCTGCCTGGATGCGCGCGGCGTCGTAGGCCTGGTCGCCCGTCACGGCCACCCGGTCGCCACGCATCATGCCGAGCATGCGGAACACGTTCAGCACCGGCTTGTTGACGCCATTCGTCGCCAGGTCGCGGAAGCCCGCGTACCACGGCTGGTCCTCGAATTCGAACGACCAGTTCACGGCGCCGATCAGGTTGACGCCGCGCCGCGCCGCCAGGTCGTACTCGCGCGCGATCGAGGCCGCCGTATAGCTGGCATACAGCGTGCCGTTGCGGTACGCGTTTTCCGGATTGGTCCGCATGCCGCACGCGGCGCAGCCTTCCGGATCGGACTCGCCGATGATGACGGGGATGCCTTTCAGCTCCGGATATTTGGCGACGAGCGCGAAGCCCTCGTCGAGGTGCCGGAAATGCGCGTCCATGCCCATGCGCACCACGCCGTCGACCACCTTCGGCGCGCCCTTGGCGTGGAAGGCGACGAAGTCCAGCGGCGCGCCGGTCTTGCCGGTCGCGGCATTCGGTTCGTGCAGGCAGTGCCGCAGGAAGTCGTCCATGAAGCGGCCCGCGCCGGCCGTGTGCGGCCCGCCGATGCGCGCCGTCGGCAGCGCGCGCTTGACGGCCGTGGCGGCGTAGTCGTACATCTTGAAATAGGCGCGTTCGGTGTCGGGTGCGATCAGGTACAGGCCGTCCGGCTCGTTCCACACTTCCCAGTACCAGCTCTCGACTTCCTTCTGGCCGTAGCGCGCCACGCTGTGCCGCACCCACTGGTAGATCAGCTCGGCCCACTTGTCGTAGTCCTTCGGCGGCGTGGCCCAGCCGGTCATGATCTCCTTGTAGGGCGTGCCCGGCGCCCAGTGATGGCGATACGGTTGCGGGCGCTCCGACAACGCTTCCGGCATGAAGCCGATCTGCGCCAGCGGTTTCATGCCGCGCTCGATGTAGGTGTCGAAGATGCGGTCGATGATGGTCCAGTCGTAGACCGGCTTGCCGTCCTTGTCTTCGTTGTACATGTTCGTCGAGCCCCACTTGAGGGCGTAGCTGCCGTCGCCGGACGTCATGAGGTTGTGGGCGCGGACGTACACGGGCACCGGGCTCAGCGCGGCGATGTCGCCGAGCAGCTTCTTGCCGTTGGGCGCGGTCGTGTAATTCGGTTCGTCATAGCCGAACCATGCCCAGATCGGGGTCATGGGGCCTTTGACCCGAGTGGCGTCGATGTCCAGCCTGACGGGCTGCGGGAGGACGGGGTCGGCGACGCATAGCGGCGCGGCCGCGGCGAGGAGGAGGGCGGCGAGGTATCTCTTCATTGTTGTTCTCGTCAATCGGATGATGACGGGATGCTAGGCCGAACGCCCATGGCCGTCCAATGATCGTTTTTGCAATGTCCATATCGAATCCGATATCCCTCCGGTCGAGAACGCCTTAACGCGTGCAATTATTAAAACCTTTTATTCGCTTTGCCGATACTGAACGCGCCGTATTTGGATAATGTTCTGCGAAATGGAGCGGTAGTGCTTGTGTTCGGGAAAATTGGCTGGTACAAGTATTTACCCGCTCAAAAGCGATCATTAAATGGCCGATTCGATGCGTAGTGCGGGTCGCATGAAAACGGTTTCTATTAACTGGGTCCGCTAAATGGGAGTGAACGACGACACAGAATTGTAGCGAAGTCATTTGATAACAAGATCACTGCTCATATTAATGATAAGAGTGACAGGTTCGCGGTATGGTTGCCCCTGAGGGGTTCGGCATGGTTTATTCAAGGAGAAGAAAATGCAATGGTTTAACCGGCAAAGCATTTTCAGGAAGTTGGGGACTTCCCTCGGAATCCTCGTTATGTTTACTGTTTGCCTCGGCGCCTTTTCGTTGTTCCAATTAGGACGAGTTAATCAGACTTCAACCGATATGGAAGTCAACTGGATGCCCAGTGTGCGCGCCTTGTCGGATATGAATAGCAATATCGCCAACGTGCGGGTCGTGACGTTGCAGCATATTCTTTCCACGAGCAATACGGACATGGACCATTACGAGGCGAAGATGGCCAGGTTCCTGGCGACTTTAGAGAAAAACCGGAAGGAATATGCACCGCTGATCGCCTCGCCGGAAGAGGCGCGGCAATACGAGTCGTTCAGCAGGAATTGGGACGAATACATGGCCGAGCAGAAGAAAGTGCTGGCTTTGTCCCGCGCCAACCAGAACGATGAAGCCAGGGATCTCATCCGTGGTACTTCTCAGAAGCAATACGACGAGGCGGCCGCGGACTTGCAAAAGCTGGTGGACATCAATATCGAAGGCGGCAAGCAAGCGAGCGAGCACGGCAATGTGCTCTACGACCAGTCGCGCCATTGGGTGATCGGCATGCTGGGCGGGATCACGCTGTTCAGTATCGCCATTGCGATGCTGCTGATGCGCGACGTGCGCTCCCAGCTCGGCGGCGATCCCGGCTATGCGGCCCAGATCGTGCGCAGCATTGCATCGGGCGATCTGGGCGTGGAAGTCGTCACGCGGCCGGACGACCGCCAAAGCCTGCTGTTCTTCATGAAGGAGATGCGGACAAGCCTGGCGGGCATCGTCGGCCAGGTGCGTACCGGGGCGAATGCGATCGCCAGCGCCACTACCCAGATCGCGGCGGGTAATCTCGACCTGTCCGCGCGCACCGAGCAGCAGGCCGGCTCGCTGGAGGAAACCGCGTCGTCGATGGAAGAGATGACGTCAACCGTGAAACAGAATGCGGACAATGCGGCGCGCGCCAATCAACTGGCGATCACGGCGGCCCAGATCGCCGAACAGGGCGGAACGGTCGTGACGCAAGTGGTCGATACCATGGCCTCGATCAATGCTTCGTCCCGCAAAGTGGCGGAAATCATTGGCGTCATCGATGGCATCGCCTTCCAGACCAATATCCTGGCCTTGAACGCGGCGGTCGAAGCGGCCCGCGCCGGCGAGCAGGGCCGCGGGTTTGCCGTGGTCGCCAGCGAAGTGCGCAACCTGGCGCAGCGCTCCGCTGGTGCCGCCAAGGAAATCAAGGCACTGATCGGCGATTCCGTAGGCCAGGTGGATACGGGGACGAAGCTGGTCGAGCAGGCCGGTACGACCATGCATGCGGTACTGGAAAGCATCCGACGGGTCACGGACACGATGACCGAGATCAGCGCGGCAAGCTCGGAACAGACGTCCGGCATCGAGCAGATCAACCAGGCCGTGACCCAGATGGATACGGTGACCCAGCAGAACGCGGCCCTGGTGGAGGAAGCCGCGGCCGCGGCCACGGCGCTGCAGGAGCAGGCGGAGAAGCTGTCCCAGGTGGTGGGTTTCTTCAGGCTGGATGGCAGGGCCGCGCCCTCGGTGATGGGCGCAGGGCAAACGCATCCGGCGGGTCAGGTCGCCCTGCAGCTTCGGGCGAGCTGAAGCATGGCGGGCCGCGCCGGTTCAGCGTGGCCCGCCAGTACGAGTCGCGGTGTTTGACGATGAATCCGCGTTCAGCTCTTGCGAACGAACTCCGACTTCAGGCTCATCGCACCGAAGCCGTCGATCTTGCAGTCGATGTCGTGGTCGCCGTCGACGAGGCGGATATTCTTGACCTTGGTGCCCTGCTTGACCACGCCGCCTCCGCCTTTCAGCTTGAGATCCTTGATGACGGTGACGGTGTCGCCGTCCTGCAGCACGTTGCCGGCCGCGTCGCGCCACACGCGGGCGGCTTCGACGGCGGACGCTTCCGCCTGGACCGGCCATTCATGCGCGCATTCGGGGCAGACGTAATTGCCGGAGCCATCCTCGTAGGTCAGGGTGGAGCCGCAGGCGGGGCAGGGAGGTAAGGTCGTCATGGCGATATGCGAGGAAATAAGAGTAGAAAGCAAAACGCCAGCCGCAGGGGCTGGCGTTTTTAAACTTGGTGGCCCGGGGCGGAATCGAACCACCGACACAAGGATTTTCAATCCTCTGCTCTACCAACTGAGCTACCAGGCCAAGGCGGCGCAGTATAGCATGGGTTACGCGAAATCCATAATTTTTCTCGCGCAAGCCAGGCTCAGACGCGTGCCTCGGCCCGTTCTGCGGCCCGTTCCGCATGCTGGCGGTCCAGCGCCAGGCGCAGGTCCTTGCGGGCCTTGGCTTCCTCGTAGCGGCGCAGTTCGTCCGGCCCGAACGGGCGTAGCGGCGGGACGGCGACCGGCTGCTTGTCGTCGCCCACCGCCACCATCGTGAAGAAACAGCTGTTCACATGGCGCACCTGCTGGGTGCGGATGTTCTCGGCCACGACCTTGATGCCGATTTCCATCGACGTGCGGCCCGTGTAGTTCACGGCCGCCAGGAACGTCACCAGCTCGCCCACGTGGATCGGCTGGCGGAACGTCACCTGGTCGACGCTCATCGTCACGACATAGGTGCCGGCGTAGCGGCTGGCGCAGGCATAGGCGACCTGGTCGAGGAGTTTCAGGATGTTCCCGCCATGCACGTTACCGGAAAAATTCGCGGTATCGGGCGTCATCAGGACCGTCATGGTGAGTTGGTGGGCAGGCAGGCTCATGGCGTTACGCGTAAAGATGAAGAATAGGGACGATGTTGCCTGAGAAACCTCCTCGCGGCAACAATCCCGAGATTCCACGCCGGACGGCGTCAGAATTCTTCCAAGTCCGCGTCCACCGTCGCGGTGGCCTTGCGGGCCGGTTGCGCCGGGCCGGTCGTCGCCGGCGCGCGCCGGGCGGGGCGGGAAACGGGCCTGGGCGCGGACGCGGGCGCGGTCTGGCGTGCCGGCGGCAGTGCCGCTTGCGCCGTTGTAGTGGACGTCGTGGGCGTTGCCGGGCGCGTGCCGGCGTCGACGCGGAACAGCGCCACCAGTTCGGCCAACGCCAGCGCCTGTTCGTGCATCGCCCGGGTGGCGCTCGCCGATTTCTCGACGAGGGCCGCGTTCTGCTGGGTCACGCCATCCATCTGCACGATGGCCTGGTTGACCTGGCCGATGCCGCTGGCCTGTGCGCGGCTGGACGCGACGATCTCGTTCATGATGCCCGTCACGCGGCCGATGCTGTCGACGATGTCGCGCATCGTCTGGCCCGCCTGTCCGGCCAGCGTGGCGCCGTCCGCGACGCGCCGGGTCGAGGCGTCGATCAGGTCCTTGATTTCCTTGGCCGCGGCGCCGGAACGCTGGGCCAGGGCGCGCACCTCGGCGGCGACGACGGCGAAGCCGCGGCCCTGTTCCCCGGCGCGCGCCGCTTCCACGGCGGCGTTCAGCGCGAGGATATTGGTCTGGAAGGCGATGCCGTCGATGACGGCGATGATGTCGACGATGCGCGCCGACGAGGCATTGATCGCGCCCATCGTGTCGACCAGCTGGCCGACCATCGCGCCGCCCTGCTGCGCCACGCGCGCGGCGTCGCCGGCCATGCGGTTGGCTTCCTCGGCGCTGCCCGCGTTCTGGCCGACGGCCTGCGTCAATTCCTCCATCGACGACGCCGTCTCTTCCAGGGCCTGGGCCTGGTTCTCCGTGCGGCGCGACAGGTCCTGCGCCTCGCCGGCCATCGTGGCGATGGCGGTGCCGATCGTGCCGGTCCCTTCGCGCACGTCGGCGACGATGCCCGCGAGGCTGGCGCGCATGCGTTCCAGGGCGGCCATCAGGCTCTGCTTGTCGCCGGCCGCGACGGGCACGGCCACGCACAGGTTGCCGCCCGCGATTTCGGCCGCGACTTTCGCCGCGGCGGCCGGTTCGCCGCCCAGGCGGCGGAACAGGGCACGCGCGAACAGCGTGCCGGCGGCGATGGAAAAGGCGAGCGTGGCGAGGCACAGCCCGGTGAGGACGCGGCTGCTGTGGTCCGCGCGCGCGAGCACGGCGGCCACGCGCGTGTCGATCTCCTTCTGCTGCAATTCCAGCAGCGCCTTGACCTGGCCGAGATACGTCGTCACGGCGGGCAGGAATTCCTCGTCGAAGTACTTGCGAGCCTCGGCGTCGTTGCCGGCGGTCTTGAGGGACATGACGCGGTCGCGCGTGACGATGTAGTGCTGGCGCGCGGTGGCGATCTGCTCGAAGATGGCGTGTTCCTCGGGCGTGTCGAGCAGGGTGCCGACCTGTTTCTGCAGCGCGGTGGTGCGCGTGGTCGACTCCTGCGTCTCGGCCGCGAAGAAGGTCGCCAGCTCCGGATCGGCGGAGCGCGCGATGGACAGGGTGCGCTTGGCGGCGACCGACGTGTTCAGCAGCCAGCCGGAGATCAGGCGTTCCTTGGCGAGCGGCCGCTGCGTGAGGGCTTGCGTGTCGTCCGACAGGACTTGCAGGCGCCAGATGGCGATGGCCGTCGAGACGAACGACAGCACGATGATGACGGCGAACGCAAACCTGAGCTGGTTGCGGACGCTGACGGTGGCGGATGACATCATTGGGCTCCTTGGTGCTGGTTGACAACAAAGACTCAATGAAAGGCGTATCCGGTCCAATCCACCTTGAGGCGACTCAGGACAGGGCCAGCGCTTCGGACTGGTTTGCCAAAAAGCAAGTCGGCGACTCGACGCCGCATTCGCCATGGGTCGAAAGGTTTTTAAGATTGCAATGGTTGTGAAGGGAATGACAAGGCCGTGCCCGGCGGCGGGATGCGCCGTTCTGCCAGGATGCCGGCATGCCTGTTCTTCTCGTTCCCGGCTTCATGGCCGATGAAACCTTGTGGGACGACGTGGCGCCGGCGCTCGCGCGATCGCGCGCCAGGCGCCGGAACGCGTACGCGCGCTCGTGCTGGTCGCCATGTCCACGCGCGGCGACGTGTTCCGGCGCCAGTCGATGCTGGACCGGCCGGGCGACCTCGAACGCTCGGGCGAGATCCGCTGCCCGACGCTCGTCGTGCGGCCGCGCAGGACCAGTTGCGCAGCCTGGAAGAAGCGCGGGAGATGGCAACCGCCATCCCCGGCGCCGAACTGGTCGTCATCGACGACACGGGCCACACCGATCGAGGCGCCGCAGCGCCTCATCGACGTGATCGTGCCGTGGCTCGCGGCGCACACGCGCTGAGCGTGGCTTCAGCCCGCGTGCGTGCCCAGTCCCAGTTCGCCCAGCGCGGCCCGCAGGGATAGCAGGACCATGCGCGCCCGGCGGCGTGCGCGGGTCATGATCAGGCCTTGTTCGCGAGACGGCGGATCGCCTCCGCCACGCCCTGGCCGTAAGCCGGATCCGCTTTCAGGAAATGGCCGATCTGGCGGTCCTGGGTGGCGGCGTCCGCACCCGCGAGGGCACCGGCGATGTTGTCGATCAGGTTGCGCCTGCCTTCCTCGGTCAGCAGGCGGAACAGATTGCCGGCCTGCGTGAAATGGTCGTCGGTGGTGCGGGTGTCGTAGCGGCCCGCTGTGCCTTCCACCTGCCAGCCGGCGTCGCCGTGGCCGAAGCCGCCGGCGGCCGGGACATCGGCGCGAACCTGATCGTAGTTGGCCGCCGCGCCGCCATTGGCGATCGCCATCGCGCCGTCGCGCTGCTGGTTGTGGAACGGGCAGCGCGGACGGTTCACCGGCAGGTGCTGGTGGTTCGTGCCGACGCGGTACAGCTGGGCGTCGTGGTAGGCGAACAGGCGTGCCTGCAGCATCTTGTCCGGGCTGTAGCCCAGGCCCGGCACGATGTTCGATGGCGACAGGGCGGCCTGCTCGACGTCGGCGTGGTAGTTGTCCGGATTGCGGTTCAGTTCCAGGATGCCGACGGGGATGCGCGGGAAATCGCCCTGCGGCCAGACCTTGGTCAGGTCGAACGCATCCCAGCCCGTCTTGGCCTCCCACGCGGCGCGCTGGACGTCGTCCATCACCTGGATTTCCACGCTCCAGCGCGGGAAGTCAGCGCGGGCGATGGCGTTGAACAGGTCGCGCTGGGCGTAGTCCGGATCGGCACCGGCCAGGCGCACGGCCTCGCTCGCCGACAGGTTCTTGATGCCCTGCAGCGTCTTGAAATGCCACTTGACCCAGTGCTGCTGCCCGGCGTCGTTGATCAGGCTGTACGTGTGGCTGCCGAAGCCGTCCATGTGACGGTAGCCGTCCGGGGTGCCGCGGTCGGAAAACAGGATCGTGACCTGGTGCAGGCTTTCCGGTGCGTGGCTCCAGAAGTCCCACATCATCTGGGCGGATTTCAGATTCGTCTGCGGATCGCGCTTTTGCGTGTGGATGAAGTCGGGGAACTTGATGCCGTCCTTCAGGAAGAACGTCGGGGTGTTGTTACCGACCAGGTCCCAGTTGCCTTCCTCGGTGTAGAAGCGCACGGCGAAACCGCGCGGATCGCGTTCCGTATCGGCCGAACCCTTTTCGCCACCGACGGTCGAGAAGCGCAGGAACGTCTCCGTTTGCTTGCCGACGGCCGCGAACAGCTTCGCCTTCGTATATTTGCTGATGTCGTGCGTGACTGTGAACGTGCCGTAGGCGCCCGAACCTTTTGCGTGGACGACGCGCTCGGGGATGCGCTCGCGGTTGAAATGCTGCAGCTTTTCGATCAGGTGGAAGTCCTGCAACAACACGGGACCGCGCGGACCGGCCGTGATCGAGTTCTGGTTGTCGGGGACGGGGATGCCGGAGGCGGTGGTGAGTTGGGTCATGGCAGGCTCTCTCAATGGTTAGTCTATCGGTCAATTTGATTCGATAGGCGCGATCTATTCATGACCATGGTAGAGCTTTGATGGCAACCATGCAAACTATCCGTTTATATGGATGAAATAGAAAAAATTAATCGACCGTGGCATTCCTACTGCGGAAGACTATTGTTCCTCGTTAAAGGAGGTGCCCCTGGCGAGCCGGTTGAAGTTTCCATGTCGCGCGCCCATAATCGTCGTATGACGCCCGCTATCGACAAGATTGTTATCAGGGATTTTCCTCAACTGGCTCTGATCGCATGGAACCGCCGACCCGATGATGAGATCACGGGCGAGGATGCGTTTGCACTGTACGAAGCCAACTGGCGTTTCATCGAGGAAGATCGGCTGCAGCCGCGTGAGCGCGACCTGATCGCGCGTCTGACGGAAGTCTATGGCCACGGTCTCATGAATGTTTAAACGTGCTCATCACAATCGCATTAAAGCATTGCTGACGGCGCTCGACGCGGATTTCCTGAGCCGGAATGGTTGTTTCTTTGGAGGGGGGACCGCCATCGTCCTGGCATTGGACGAGTACAGGGAGTCGGTCGATATCGACTTTTTGTGCGCTTCCCAGGACGGTTACCGGGAGCTGCGCAATACGATCACCAATGTCTCGCTCGGCGCGATTTTTGCCCATTCAGTGGAGCTTGTTCGTGAGGTCAGGGCAGATCGTTACGGCATCCGGACGTTCCTGTTGTCCGACGGGGTACCCGTAAAATTTGAAATCGTCAGCGAAGGGCGGATACCCATCGACGGCGTCGTCGATCCAGTGACTGGCGTGCCCACGCTCAGCCGAATCGATATGTATGCCGAGATGTTGCTGGCCAATGCCGACCGGTACAACGACAAGGCCGTGGCGAGCAGGGACATCATCGACCTGGCGATGATGATCGGGCACTGGGGACGCATCCCGCCCGAGGCTTGGGACAAGGCTCGCAAGGCATACGGCGCATCGGTCGACCAGGCATGGCAGGCTGCGGTCGACCTGGTTGGCGAGCGCGCGCACCTGGCACAGTGCCTGCAAAAGATGCATATGGCCCCTGCGCTGGCGGATCGGATTCCAGACCTGCTCAGGAATGGGCGATAAATAAAAAAGCGCCGACCATCACGGGCGGCGCCTTTGTTCACAGCACCCGGGGTCAGACCCCGAATTATTTCAGATCAAACTCAGATCAGGCTCAGCTTGACGTCGATGTTGCCACGGGTGGCGTTCGAGTACGGGCACACGATGTGGGCGGCGTCGACCAGGTCTTGCGCCACGGCGCGGTCCAGGCCCGGCAGGCTCACGGCCAGTTCCACGGCCAGGCCGAAACCGTTCGGGATCGGGCCGATCGAGACGCTGGCGTCGATGGCGGCATCGGCCGGGACGGCGACTTTCTTCTGGCCGGCGACGAACTTGATGGCGCCCATGAAGCAGGCCGAGTAGCCGGCGGCGAACAGTTGTTCCGGGTTGGTGGCGTCACCCTTGCCGCCCATTTCTTTCGGCGGTGCCAGTTTGACTTCCAGCAGGCCGTCGTCGCTGCGGGATTGGCCTTCGCGGCCGCCGGTGGTGTGTGCCTTGGCGGTGTACAGGACTTTTTCGAGTTTCGTGGTCATCGCATTACCTTTCAGTGGTTGGGTTCATATCGCGGCGGCGAGCCTGGCACGCATGGCCCTGATCTCGCCGACGAGTCTTGCAACGTCCTGCACGTCGCAACCGGTGGCGCCCAGGATGCAGGCCGGGATGCCGGCCGCCGCGTCCTTCAGTGCGCGCGCCGCGTCCGTCAGCCGGATCACGACCCGGCGCTCGTCCTGCGGATCGCGGGACCGGTCGACCAGGCCCTGGGCCTCGAGCCGCTTCAGCAGCGGCGTCAACGTGCCGGAATCCAGGAACAGGCGCTCGCCGATGTCGGACACGGTCAGCCCGTCGCGTTCCCACAGCACCAGCAGCACCAGGTACTGCGGATACGTCACGCCCAGTTTGTCCAGGTGCGGTTTGTACACCTTCGTCATCGCCAGCGATGCCGAGTGGAGTGCGAAGCACAGCTGGTTGTCGAGCAGGAGAGCCGCGGTTGCGTCGTTCGTTTCCATGGGTTGAACTATAGCGCGCAATTCAATTGTGCGCAATATATTTATTTTGATGCTAGTGATAGATGAAAGCAATATGACCGCTCAGCGCGGCGTGCCGAACACCTGCGTCCAGTACGGCGTGCGGTTGCGGTTGTGCGGATTGATGGCGTAGGCCGCGCCCATCTCCGTGAACGTGGGGTTCATGATGTTGGCGCAGTGGCCAGGGCTGTCCAGCCAGGAGGCGACGGCTTCCTCGACGCTGCGCTGGCCCGATGCGATGTTCTCGCCCACACGGACCCAGCGGTAGCCGGCGGCCGTCGCGCGGTCGGCGGGCAGGCTGCCGTCCGGCTGCCTGTGATTGAAATAATGCTTCTGTGCCATGTCCGCGCTATGGGCGAGGGCGGCCTGGCCCAGCAGCGGATTCCACGTGAGCGGCCCGGCCGGGCCGAATGCCTGCGTCCCGCATGTACGCGGCCGGGCGCGCGCGGCGTTCACGAGCGCGAGGATGTCCTGGCCCGCGTGCGGCCAGTCGGGGAGGGGCGCGATGACGACGGGCCGCGCCAGCACGACCTGCCATTCGTCGCCGATGCGTGCCGTGCCGATGGCCGCGAATTCAGGAGCAAGCAGGATGCGGCAGTAGTTGGGGCCGATGGCCGCCATCGCCGCCTGCGCGTCGGTGGGTCCCCTGACCGTGATCGCCTCTGCATGCGCGGCCTCGTAGCCGGCGCGCTGCAATGCGGATTCCAGGAACGTGCCGGGGCCGATGCGGATGTGCGACAGCGCAGGCTCGACGGCCAGCGCCCCGGCCGGCACGGCGGGACGACCCGCGCAGGGGCCGGGCGCGGCGCGGTAGGCATTGATGAGATCGGCAAGCTCGTCCGCACGCGCGGGAGGGGCGGCAAGCATGGCGGCCAGCGCGACCGAAAGCGGAACGAGGCGGATGAAGTCAGGCATGAGAAGGCAGCAGGAAGGGCTGCCTTCCAGATGGGGACGCCAGCACCAAATGGTAGGGTGGACGGCTCCACCGCCACGGATGAATGGCCGCACGACGTGCGCCGTCCACGCGTCCAACCGGCGCGTGAACGGCCGCGTGGGCAATTCAATGCCGCAACGCGTTGGCGGAAGCCTGCAGGTCCGGCCGGCTGGGGTGGAATGCGCGCTCGGCCGGCATCGTGTCGTAATACGCCTGCGTGCGGATGACCTTGCCGTCGCGCAGCGTGAACACGTTGACCCACGGATTGTCGTAGGTGAGGCCCGTCGACCTGACGAGCCACGTGGCCTCGCCCATGACGACGACCTTGTCGTTCTCCGCGACGGCATCCAGCACGACGAAGCGCACGGGGTGCAGCGCTGCGCCCACTTCGGAGAAGAAGCGCGCGACCTCCGACTTGCCGTGGAAACTGCCGGCGAACGGTACCCCTTCCGCATCGGGGCTGATCCACTCGGCGTCGTCGTGGACATACGTCAGCAGCTGCGGGATGTCGCCGCTCTGGAACAGCCGGTAGCCTTCCATGACGATCCGCTTGTTGTTTTGTGCATCCATGTCTGTCTCCCAGGTTTTGGTTTTGGTGTCGGTGGCGGCGGCGCCGCCTCATGAAGCCTAGTCGCGCCGGGAAGGAAGTCAAGAATAATGTGTGACTGTTGGTCGTCGTTGGCGCGGTCACAGGGCATTACAATCTCGCCATTAACCTGAAGGAAATGCCCATGCGTCTGACACTCATCGCCGCAGCGATCCGAAGCTCGGCACGGCCGTCGCGCAAAAGCTCGTCGATGGCGGCGTAGTGGCCGTCGTCGGCCACCTGAATTCCGGCACGACGGTACCCGCCTCGAAGATCTCGCTCGGTGACGACAGGGTGGTGTGCGTCGTGGCGGGCGGCGTCGACGCGCCGCTGGAGGCGGGCATGACCGCCTTCGCGGAACGCTACCGCCAGCGCTACGGCATGCCGTTCCAGACCTATGCGCCGTATGCCTACGACGCGACGATGGCGTTCGCGGCCGCCATGCGCGCGGCCGGATCGTCCGACCCGGCGACATTCCTGCCGGCCCTGGCGCGGATCAGGTACCAGGGGATCACGGGCACCATCGCCTTCGATGCGAATGGCGACCTGCGCGACGCGGCGCTCACGCTGTACACCTACCGCCGTGGCCAGCTGACCAGGCTGCGCGTGGTGCGCTGGAGACCGTCGCCCAGGCGCAAAGCCGTCCGGGTCAATCCGTCACGACGTGCCAGACGTCCATCTTCTTGTCGCCGGTGCGTTCGCCCGCCTTCTTGTCCTTGATGAACGTGTACAGTGGCTTGCCGTGGTAGGCCAGCTGTTTGGTGCCGTCGTCGCGGACGATGGTCGCATAGGGCGGGGACATGGCCGCGTCGCCCGCCGGCACGGCCGGCCAGTTGGCCGCGCAGGCGCCCGTGCAGGCGCTCTTGCCGCTGCCGGCGACGTCCTTGTCGAAGGTGTAGACGGTCATGCCGTGGGCGTCGACGAGGACGCCGTCGACCTTCTTGACCGGCGCCGGATCGGCGGCCTGGGCGGACAGTGCGAACAGGGCGCACAGGCATGCAGTACCAAGGTGCAAAGCTTTCATGGGGGCTCCTTTGAGAGGATGGATTGAAAGTCGGCGTAAAGACTGCCCGGCCATTCTAGTCCAAACCGGCGGGGCAGGCAGGATATAATGCCGGTCCGGCCACCCGGCCGTCCGTTCCTGCCAACCTGATTGTCTTCCATGTCCCTCGACTGGTTCTCGCCGGCGCAATGCGTCGGCTACATCGCGTTCGTCCTCGGCGTCGCCTCGTTCACGCAAAAGGACGACCGCCGTTTCAAGCAGTTCATGGCCGCCGAATGCCTGGCCTACATCATCCACTTCGCCCTGCTGGGCAACCCGACCGCCGTCGCCAGCTCGACGATGTCGCTGCTGCGCTCCGTGCTGGCGCTGTACACGCGTTCGCGCTGGGTCGCGGGCGGCGTCGTCGCGATGAACGTCGCCCTCGGCCTGGCGCTCGCCACGCGCCCGACCGACTGGCTGCCGCTGGGCGCATCATGCGTCGGCACCCTCGCGCTGTTCCTGCTGCGCGGCATCCCCATGCGCCTCGCGATGCTGTGCGGGACCGGCCTGTGGATCGCGAATAACATCGTGGCCGGCTCGATCGGCGGCACCGCGCTGGAGATCGTGATCGCGGCCGTGAACACGACGACGATCTGGCGCATGGCGCGCGCGGAGCGCCTGGCGCAGCCGGCCTGAGTCGCATCAACCCCGGCCGTGCCGTGCGGCGCGGCGATCGGGGATAATGTCGCCTCTTCTTACTTTGCCATTCATCCGCATGGAGTTTACGCGCGACGACGTCATCCGCCAGTTCGATCCCGGCACCTTCAGTCGGGGCGAGGAGTATGCCCGCAGGGGCATGGTCCTCGAGATGGAACTGGACGGCGACAAGATCTACGGAAAAGTACACGGCAGCGGCCGGCACCGCTACCAGCAGACGATCCGCGTGAAGCACGACAAGCACGGCGTGCGCTTCGGCGGCGACTGCAGTTGTCCCATGACGCGCAACTGCAAGCACGTCGTGGCCGTGCTGTTGACCGAGCTGGAACAGAGGGCGGTGGACGTGCCTGCGGCGGCCGAGCGCTGGCTGCAGCGGCTGGAGCAGGTCCGGGAAACCCTGCGGGAGGACGCGTTGCCGGACCCCGCCATGCGGATCGTGTACGTGCTCGTCCCGGAGCGCCAGGGCGGGGCGCCGGGCCTGCTGCCGTACACGGCGCGCATGGAGAAGGACGGCGGCATCGCCGAGGCCTGGCAAGAGACCGATCCGCTGTATCTGATCGCGTCGCGGGAACCCCATATCCGGCCCGAGGACGAAGAGCCGCTGCGTCTGCTGGGCGCGATGCTGGTGAGCGAGGGCACGAGCGTGCCCGTTGGCGTGTTCGGCGGGCAGTTGCTGGACAGGTTGAGCGCGGACGGCCGGCTGTGGCGTGCGCGTACGGTGCAGGCGGCAAAGCGTGGTGTGCTGGATCCGGTGGTGCGGGGCCCGCTGCGGCGCGTCGAGCCCGCCTGGCTGGAGGAGGGCGCCGACCGCGAGGCTGTGAGGCTGGGCTGGCGCGTCGAGGGCGACAAGCCGGTCGAGCGCATGTTCCCGACCGACCCCATGTACTATCTGGACGACCTCACGCTCGGCCCGCTGGCGGTGCCGGAGCGGTTCGCGCGGATCCCGTCGGAAACCCTGCTGGATCTGGTCGCGCAGGCGCCGATCTTGCGCGCGGAACAGCGCAACGGCGTGGCCGGCCGCCTCGTCGACACGGGACTGGACCGACTCATGCCCGCGCCGGCCGCGCTCGAGGTGCGCGAGCGGCATGACGTGGTGCCGGTCCCGCACCTCCTGCTCGACAACGTCCACATCTCGACGCGCCACGGTTGGCACTCGGAAGAGGTCGCCATGCTGTTCTTCGACTACGACGGGCTGTCCACGGAGGGCATCGACGAGCCCGTCCTGCGCAGTACGCACGATGACGGCATCGAGGTTATCGTACGCAACCGGCGGGACGAAGCCGCGGCGGCCGCGGCGCTCGCCGAGCTCGGTTTTGCCGCGCCGCCGGCGCAGTCACCGCTGCACGGCGATTGGCCCGACGCATTGCAATTGCCGGACGAAGCAGCCTGGCTGGCCTTCGTGCGCGACGGGTTGCCGCGCCTGCGCGCTGCCGGCTGGAAGATCGAGATCGATCCCGGCTTCCGCTACAACTTGGCGGAAGTCGACGAGTGGTATGCCGACCTGGCCGAGGGCGAACAGGACGGCAACGGCTGGTTCGACCTGGAACTGGGCATCGTCGTGGCCGGCGAACGCCACGCGCTGCTGCCCCTGCTGGTGGCAATGATCCGCAAGGCGCCGCGCGATTTCGGCGCCGCAGCGCTGGCCGCGCGCGCCGACGACGCCGAACTGCTGCTCGAACTGGGCGCCGCGCGCCGCGTCGCCCTGCCGTGGGGGCGCGTGAAACCCATCCTGGAGACGCTGGGCGAACTGTATTTCGCCGACCGCCTCGGCGCCGCCATCCGCCTGCCGGCGATGGACGCGGCGCGCCTGGCGGAACTGGAGCGGGCGGCTCAGCTGCGCTGGCTGGGCGGCGAACGCCTGCGTGCGCTGGGCCGCAAGCTGCACGATTTCGACGGCATCCATCCCGTCGACGTGCCGGCCGGCCTGCAGGCGCAGCTGCGCCCCTACCAGCGCGTTGGTCTGGACTGGATGCAATTCTTGCGCGAATACGGCTTCGGCGGCATCCTCGCCGACGACATGGGCCTCGGCAAGACGGTCCAGACGCTCGCCCACATCCTCGCCGAAAAAGAGGCGGGCCGTCTCGACGTGCCGGCGCTCGTCGTGGCGCCGACGAGCCTGATGGGCAACTGGCAGGCGGAAGCGGCCCGCTTCGCGCCCGGCCTGCGCGTATTGCTGCTGCACGGCAAGGACCGCAAGGCCCTGTTCGACGAGGTGGGCACGGCCGATCTCGTACTCACCACCTATGCCTTGCTCGGCCGCGACGAACCGGCGCTGCGCAAGCATCGCTACCACCTGCTGATCCTCGACGAGGCCCAGTACATCAAGAACAGCCGCGCCAAGGCGACGCAGACGGTGCGCCTGCTCGACGCCCGCCACCGCCTGTGCCTGACGGGCACGCCGGTGCAGAACCACCTCGGCGAACTGTGGTCGCAATTCCACTTCCTGATGCCGGGCCTGCTGGGCGACGAAAAGACGTTCAACGCGGCGTTCCGCAAACCGATCGAGTTGCAGGGCGACATCCAGCGCAAGGACCTGCTGGCGCGGCGGCTGAAACCCTTCATGCTGCGCCGGACCAAGGACAAGGTGGCGACGGAGTTGCCGCCGAAGACGGAAATCGTGCTGCCCATCGACCTCGACGGCGCCCAGCGCGACCTGTACGAGACCGTGCGCGTCGCGATGGACAAGAAGGTGCGCGACGCCATCGACAGCAAGGGCCTGGCGCGCAGCCACATCGTGATCCTCGACGCGTTGCTCAAGCTGCGCCAGGTCTGCTGCGACCCGCGCCTGCTGGACGCGGCCTCCAGGGCGGGCTCGGCCAAGCTGAACGCCTTGCTCGAATTGCTGGACACCTTGCTGAGCGAAGGGCGCAGGGTGCTCGTGTTTTCCCAATTCACCAGCATGCTGGCATTGATCGGCGACACGCTGCGCGCACGCGCCATCGACTACGTCCTGTTGACGGGCGACACGACCGACCGCGTGGCCCCGGTGGCCGCATTCCAGCGGAGAGAAGTGGGCGTGTTCCTGATCAGCCTCAAGGCGGGCGGCGTCGGCTTGAACCTGACGGCGGCCGACACCGTCATCCACTACGACCCATGGTGGAATCCCGCCAGCGAAAACCAGGCGACGGACCGCGCCTGGCGCATCGGCCAGGACCAGCCCGTGTTCGTGTACAAGCTGATCGCGCACGGCACGCTGGAAGAAAAAATCCAGGACATGCAGCGCCGCAAGGGCGAGCTGGCCAATGCCGTGCTGGATGCGGAAGGTGGGCTGGCGGCAGCCATCGGGCCGGACGATCTGCGGGTGCTGTTTGCACAGCCTTGAAGCGCCGCGCCGTCAGGGAACGGCATCGGCCGCGTCGAGCACGTCAGCCACCACTGCGCGTTCCCGCAATGCGTGGGACGACGTGAACTCCGCCTGCAGGGCGCGCAGGTCGGCCATGGCCTGCTTGCGGTCGCCGCTGAAGTGCAAGCTGAGACGCAAACCCTGCCGGGCCAGGGTCTCCCGCGACGAGATCCAGAGAATGGACTGGACGAACCATGCCATGGGGTTGTCCGGCGCGAGGCGCAGGGCTTGGGCGACGGCGTCCCGCGCATGGAAGGCGTCTCCCGCTTTCAGCTCGGCGGCGGCCAGGTTGGCGTGGGCCTGCGCGTTGCCGGGATCCGCTTTCACGGCCCGCGCGAAGGCCGCAACCGCCGCGGCATCGTTGTTTTTCGTCAGTGCCGCGAGCCCGGCCGCGTTGGCGTCCAGCGCCGCCTGGCGCCGCTCTGGCGACACCGCCGCCGGTACGGCCGTGTCGTGCGCCAGCGTGTCCACCTCCGTCCAGCCGTTGCGCGTAGCCGCGAGGAGCATCGGGTAGATATTGGTGCCCTTGAACTGGCTGTCGGAAGAGGCGTGGGGCTCGACTTTTATGACCGCCCGGGCCGATGTATCCCGTTCCCGCTCTGCCGCCTGTGTCTGGGCCACCGGCCTGGCTGTCGCCCGTTTTTCTTCCCGCTCGCCATCCACGACATGCGACTGCATCGTCCAGAACAGGACGGTGGCGAGCGCCACCAGCGCGCCATCGGCGAACCGGTTCGTGGGCCAGCGGCGACGGGGCCGGTCGGGCGCCACCGGGCGCGCGCCGCGCGCCGCCCTCCGTTGCGCCAGGCGCGCCTGGCGCAGGATGCGCGAGTCGGACTGGATCAGCGAGGCGCGCATGGCGGAGAACGCCCAGGCCCCGGCGACGATGCCGGCGGTGGACCAGGAC
>NZ_JBFUDR010000063.1:0-25860 GCF_056404615.1 Massilia sp. P2_C2
CCGCCATCTACCGCACCGTGCTCGACGAGATCGAGCGCGACGGCTTCCACGTCCTCAACCAGAAGATCTCCCTGACGCCGCTGCGCAAGCTGTGGCTCGCGTGGAAGACGTATGTCCGTGGCTGAACCACGCCGGGTGGCGGTCGTCGGCGGCGGCTGGGCGGGTTGCGCCGCGGCCGTCGCGCTGCTGGACGCGGGCTGCGCCGTCACCCTGTTCGAGGCCGCGCGCACCCTGGGCGGCCGCGCCCGCGCGATCGAGACGAACGGCCGGCTGCTCGACAACGGCCAGCACATCATGCTGGGCGCCTATGCCGATACGCTGCGCCTGATGCGCCGCGTCGGCGTCGATCCACGCGAGGCCCTGCTGCGGCTGCCGCTGCAGATGCGCTATCCGGCTCGCGAAGATGGCATGGATTTCGTTGCGCCGCGCCTGCCGGCGCCGCTGCACGTCCTCGTCGCGCTGCTGCGCGCCCGCGGCCTGGACCGCGCCGACAAACTGGCGCTCGCCCGCTTCTCGACGACCGCGCGCTGGATGGACTGGCAATTGCACGACGATTGCAGCGTGGCCGAACTGATGGTCCGCTACGATCAAACGGAGCGCATCAATCGCCTGATGTGGCGCCCGCTGTGCCTGGCCGCGCTGAATAYGCCGCCGGAGCGCGCCTCCGCGCAAGTCTTCCTGGCCGTGCTGCGCGACAGCCTGGGTGCGCGCCGGGCCGCGTCCGACATGCTGATCCCGCGTGTGCTGCTCGACGCCGTCTTTCCGCAGGCCGCCGCCGCGTATCTCGAGCGCCGCGGCGCCAGCGTCCGCACGGGCAGCCGCATCGAGGCGCTGGGCCCGGACGGCGGCACCTGGAGCCTGCGCGCCGGCCCTGACGTGCATACCTGCGACGCCGTCGTGCTGGCGACGCCGCCGTGGCAGGCGGCGATGCTGCTGCGCCCCCACGCCGGCGCGGCCGACATCGTCGCCCGGCTGGACGCGTTCGAATACGAACCGATCGCCACCGTCTACCTGCAGTATCCGGCCGGCGTGCGCCTGCCGCTGCCGTTCTGCGCGCTGGCCGATGYGCCCGCCGACAACCGCTGGGGACAGTTCGTGTTCGACCGTGGCCAGCTCGATCCCGGCCAGGACGGCCTGCTGGCCGTCGTGATCAGCGGCGCGGATGCCGCGACGGACATCGGCCAGGACGCGCTGGCGACCTGCGTGGCCGCCCAGCTGGCCGACGCGTTCGCGCTGCCGGCCCTCGCCACGCCGCTGTGGAGCCGCACGATCACGGAAAAGCGGGCCACGTTCGCCTGTACGCCCGGCCTGGCCCGTCCCGCCAACGCGACCGGCCTGCCCGGCCTCGCGCTCGCGGGCGACTACACGGCCTGCGACTATCCGGCCACCCTGGAAGCGGCCGTGCGCAGCGGGGTCGCCGCGGCCGGCGTCGTCATGGGTGCAGCACCTTGAAGATCGCCACCGGTCATCGCGCCGGGCTGCGCCCTGCCCCGCGAATTCCGCATCCTGTCGCACGCCGGTGGCGCGCGCCGGGCGCACTCCGTACAGTGGCATCATCGAAACGAGTGTTAGCGGAAATGCAAATGAACCTCCATCTCGGCTTACGGACCCTCGCACTGCTGGCCATCGTGGCCGCCGCGACGGTCATCCTCGTCCACCCCGGCGCCGCCGCCGATCCGGCCCTGAGCGCCATGTTGTTGCTTGGTCGCAGTTAATATGGGCAAGCTGGAATACCTGGACGCGCTCAAGCGGGCCATGCTGGGCCTGCCACCCGACGTGCAGGCGAAGACACTGGCGTATTACGAGCAGCGCTTCGTCGACGGCGTGGCCGCCGGGCGGGGCGAGCCGGACGTGGCGCGCGAGCTGGACGATCCGAAGAAAATCGCGATGACCCTGCGCGCGAGCGCCCACCTGGACGCGTTCAACGAAAAGAAGAATCCGGCCAACCTGCTGCGCCTCGCGGTGTCGGCCGTCGGCCTGGCGATCTTCAACCTGTTCATGATCGTGCCGGCCGTCGTCTACTCGGCGCTGCTGTTCGCACTGTACGTGTGCGCGCTGACGTTCTACCTGGCCGGCATCGCGACGACCGCGAGTGGTCTGGCGGGCGCCAACGAACTCGTGCTGGACTGGCCGAGCCGCTTCGTCACCATCGACGACGACGGGCGCGGACGCCAGATGCGCATCGAGATCGGTGACCGTGGCATCATCGTGAAGCAGGAACGCCCGCAGGTGGCCAACCCGCTGCCGCCGGAAAATCGCACCGGCATGGACGACCGGCGCGAGCGCTCGCGTGCCCTGCGCGGCGCCGAAGCGCTGGCCGACAGCACCTTGCGCATCAGCACCGACATGGACGCTGAATCGCGCACGACGCAGACCCTGTTCGGCCTCGGGCTCGTACTGGGCGGCATCGCGCTGTTCCTGCTGTCCCTCGTGATCACGCGCTACACGTTCATCGGCATCAAGCGCTACGTCCAGATGAACCGCTCCCTGCTCAAGGGCAGCTGAGGCCACCATGCGCGCTCTCCTCAAGATCGGGTTCAGCCTTCTGGTGCTCGCCTTCCTGCTGATCGGCGTGTCGTACAGCATGCTGCGGGCGCACGGCACGCACGGCCCCTCCAGTCCGGGCAACCGCCTCGTCGCCACGGAAGCGCGCCCGCTCGCCAGGGCCGTCGCCAAGGTCGACCTGTCCGGCCCCGTCAACCTCACCTTGCGCCAGGGCCCGACGCCCTCGATCGACGTGCGCGGCGAGCAGCGCCTGCTGGCGAACATCGACACGAGCATCGACGGCGACATGCTGCACATCGGCCCGCGCGGCATCCTGCTGCGCCACCGCACACCGATCGAAGTGACGGTGACCCTGCCGTCGCTGGAATCCCTGAGCATCAACGGCAGCGGCGAACACACCGTGAGCGGCTTCGCCGGCGACCACCTGGACGTGGCGCTCGACGGTTCCGGCAGCATGAAATTCAATGGCCGCTACCGCGAGATCACGGCCGCCGTGCACGGCAGCGGCGATCTCGAACTGACGGGCGGCACGAGCGACACCGTCGACGCCGCCGTGATCGGCTCCGGCCGGCTCACACTGGTCGGCGCCACCCGCGCGCTGCACGCCGAACTGCGCGGCTCCGGCGACCTGGACGCCCGCCACCTGCGCGCCGCCGAGGCCGCCCTGATGCAACAGGGCTCCGGCGACTGCGCCGTGTACGCCCGCAAGCGCCTGCACGCGGAACTCACGGGCAGCGGCGACCTGCGCGTCTATGGYAATCCCGAAGAACGCTCCGTGAGCCGCAACGGCAGCGGCAACGTCGATTTCGAAGACTGATTCAGCGGTCCGCCAGCCAGTCGAGCGCCGCCCGCCCGGCCGCGCGGCCGCTGCCGAAGCAGGCCGTCAGCAGATAGCCGCCGGTCGGCGCTTCCCAGTCGACCATCTCGCCCGCCACGAACACGCCGGGCAGCGCGCGCAGCAGCGCGCCGCCTTCCAGCGCATCGAAACGCACGCCGCCGGCGCTGCTGATCGCCTCGTCGATCGGGCGCGGGCGCTTCAGCACGAGGGGCAAGGCCTTCAGCGCACGCGCGAGCTTGACCGGGTCTCCGTAATCGGCCTTGGTCAGGCATTCATGCAGCAGGCCCGATTGCACGCCCTTGATGCCTAGACGGCTCTGCAGGTGACTGGACATCGACCGCGTGCCGCGTGGACGCACGACCTCGTCCAGCACGCGCCGCGGGTCGTGGTCGGGCAGCAGGTCCAGCAGGACGGTCGCCTGGCCGTCCTGCGCGATGCGGTCGCGGATGGCGGCCGACAGCGCGTACACGAGACTGCCCTCGATGCCCGTCGCCGTGACGACGAACTGGCCCTTGCGGAATGCGCCGCCTTCGACCGCGATGGCGACGGTCGTCAGCGGCGCGCCGGCGTAGCGGCTGGCGAAGTGTTCGGTCCAGTCGGCGTCGAAGCCGCAGTTCGCCGGCACGAGCGGCGCCACGTCCACGCCGCGCGCCGCCAGCAGCGACACCCAGGCCCCGTCCGAACCGAGCCGCGCCCAGCTCGCACCGCCCAGCGCCAGTACGGTGGCGCTGCCTTGCGCATCGATCACGCGCTCGCCGTCCGGCGTCGCGAACAGGAGGGCGCCGTCGCGCCAGCCCAGCCAGCGGTGCCGCATATGGAATGTCACGCCGGCCTCGCGCAAGCGGTGCAGCCATGCGCGCAGCAACGGCGCGGCCTTCATGTCGGTCGGGAAGACGCGGCCGGACGTGCCGACGAACGTATCGATGCCCAAGCCGTGGATCCAGTCGCGCACCTGCCCGGGCGGGAACGCATCCAGCCACGGGCGCACGGCCGTAGCGCGGCTGCCGTAGCGGGCGGCAAACGTGTCGTACGGCTCCGCATGCGTGATATTCATGCCGCCCTTGCCGGCCAGGAGGAATTTGCGGCCCACCGAGGGCATCGCGTCGTACAGGTCCACGCGCACCCCGCCCGCGGCCAGCACTTCGGCGGCCATCAGGCCCGCGGGGCCGCCGCCGATGACGATGGCGTGGCGTGGACTTGCTTCGTTCGGGGAGTCGGACATGGCGGCGCGGCAAAAAAATCGGAGGCGAGCATTGTAGTCGAATCGGCCTTCGAATGAGGCAAAGGAAGATTGACCCCGGCYCGAGACCCGCCTACGATGTAAAGTATCCTTTACATGATGACTGATCACGATGAAGAACGCCATCCGCGACCTGC
The DNA here is from genome assembly GCF_056404615.1 of Massilia sp. P2_C2. NCBI lineage: Bacteria > Pseudomonadati > Pseudomonadota > Betaproteobacteria > Burkholderiales > Oxalobacteraceae > Massilia > Massilia sp. P2_C2. Next base: position 4,721 of record NZ_JBFUDR010000063.1, read on the forward strand.
GCGCGGCGCGCGGCTGGAGCCAGGCCCACCTCGCCGAGCTGCTGGACGTCTCGCGCCAGACCGTCATCGCCATCGAGACGGGCCGCTACGACCCGAGGCTGCCGCTGGCCTTCGCGCTGGCCAGGCTGTTCGGGCAACCGATCGAAACCATTTTCTTCCCCGACCAGGAGACTGCATGAACCTCTTTCGCACCACCATCGTGTGCGCCGTACTGGCCCTTGGCGCCCTCGCTGCCGCGCACGCGGCCGATCCCGCTCCGACCCCGAACCGCTACGCCGCCACCATCGCGCCCGCCGAGCGCTTCGAGGTCAACGGCATCCTCGTCGAACGCCACGGCAGCGGTGGCCGGCCGCTGGTCCTGATCCCGGGCCTCGCCAGCGGCAGCTGGGTATGGCAGGACACGATCCGCGCGTTCGCGCCCGACCACGCCGTCTACGTGCTCACGCTGCCCGGGTTCGATGGCCGCCCGCCGGCCGGCCCGGCCCCGTTCGCGGCCGCGCGCGCCGCCATCGAGGACCTGATCGCGAACCGCCGCCTCGACAAACCCGTCCTCGTCGGCCACAGCCTGGGCGGCATCCTCGCGCTCGCCATCGCCGAGGACAAGCCAGGCACCGCCGGCGGCGTGGTCAGCATCGACGGCCTGCCCGTGATGCCGGGGACGGAAGACCTGCCGCTCGACCAGCGCGCGCAATTCGCCGAAAAGACCCGCGCCCAGATCGGCCGCCAGCCGGCCGCGCTGTTCGCCCGCCAGCAGCAGACCTATATGCGCACGATCGGCGTGCTGGACATGAGCCGCGCCGACGCGCTGGCCCAGCTGACGGCGCGCAGCGACCCGGCATCCGTGGGCGCGTGGGCCGCCGACGTGCTGACGCTCGACCTGCGTCCCGGCCTGAAAGCTATCCAGGCACCAGTACTGACGATCGTGCCCTACCTGGACCTGGACAGCTCCCAGCAAGGCCTCGCGCCGGCGGCGAAAGCGGATTACTACCGCGCGCTGATGGAAGGCACGCCCAGGGTGCAAGTGGTCACCGTCGCCCCGGCACGCCACTTCGCGATGTTCGACCAGCCGCAGGCAGTCACCGCCGCGATCAAGACCTTCCTCGACACGCTCTGACGGCCGCGTGCGCCGCCGCCCGGCCGCCGCTGGCATCATGGTTGCCGGCGCAGGGAGGCGGCATGACGTTCGAAGAAGTCTGGGACGCGGTACACGTGCCGCGACCTATCCGCTGCCGCCGCGCTCATCACTTCTCTTTCGGGTCCGCCGTCTTGCGGGCCCGCTTCCGTCAGAAAACCCACACAAGCCATCGAATCCGGCCACGCCATCCACTGCGCCGCAGCATGGCGCACTTCAGACGCAGCGCAAGAAGCATAGCCTTTGGCGCGCGATACTGCGTCCCGATCCGACTGCTTTGCGGCCGGTCTTTTTTGCTGCGGCGCATGGTTTCTTGCATCAATATTTTCTTGACATACACTCGACTGAGCCTATTCTTATACGCACCATAAATGTTAAATGCGAACGATGCATGCCTCTGGCAGTCGTCCCGAGGCGTCACGATTCGTCCGGTTGTCCGAAATACCATCTTGGAGGATGTTTATGTCGGTAATGACGCGTAGGGCATTACTGGGCGCGATCGCGACCAGTCCGCTTTGGCTGCAAGCTGCATGGGCTCAACCCACGAACCTCAAGATTTCCCATCAATTCCCCGGCGGGAGCGTGGCCGAAGGCGATTTTCGCGACCGCCTGTGCCGCATGTTCGCCGCCGAGGCGGAACGACGGACCAAAGGACGCATCAAGTTCTCGATCTACCCCCGTTCCACCTTGATGAAGAGCGAAGCCCAGATCCCGGCACTGGCGAAAGGCGCGCTGGACATGTCGCTCGTGCCGCTGTCCTACGCCGGCGCCGAGCTGCCCGAGGTGAACATCGGCATGATGCCGGGCCTCGTCACGTCGTACGAACAGGGCTATGCCTGGAAAAACGAGGAGATCGGCAAGGAATTCAACCGCATGCTGGCCGACAAGGGCATCGTCATGCTGAGCTGGATCTGGCAGGCCGGCGGCATGGCGTCGCGCGGCAAGCCGATCATCGCCCCGGAAGATGCTGCCGGCCTCAAGGTGCGCGGCGGCTCCCCCGAGATGGACATGATCCTCAGGCAGGCCGGCGCGACCGTTGTCGACATGCCGTCGAACGACATCCGCGCCGCGCTGGAAAAAGGCCAGCTCGACGCGGCCGCCACGTCGTCGTCGTCGCTGATCTCGTTCCGCCTGGATGAAGTGAGCAAGTACCTCACGACGGCGCGCGGCGGCACCTACTGGTTCATGCTGGAGCCGCTGATGATGTCGCGTGCCGCCTTCGACCGCCTGCCGCGCGACCAGCAGGCCGCGCTGCTGGCCGTGGGCGCCGACCTCGAGGTATTCGCACGCAAGTCGGCCCAGATGGACGATGCCGCGGTGGCCGCGCTGTTCCAGGGCGCCGGCGGGCGCACGGTCGACCTGAGCGCCGACTCGCTGCGCAAGTGGCAGACCCTCGCGCGCGAGACGGCGTGGCGCGACTACGGGGAGCGCAGCGCGAATTGCGCGAAGCTGCTCGCGCTGGCGGAAAAGACAGTAGTGTAAGAGTCTTCCCAGTAGGGTGGGCGGCCCCCGCCCACGCGTACCGCCAACAAACCGCATACGTCACGCGTGGGCACGGGGTGCCCACCCTACTGATGAGGATGAGGTTCAGCCCCCGGTCACCGGCGGGAAGAAGGCCACCTCGCCACCTTCGCGAATGGGCGTGTCGGGTGCGCACATGACGTGTTCGAATGCCATGCGCAACGCGCGCTCGTGCGCCAGGGCTTCGGCCCAGGCGCCTCCRCGGGCGATGAGAAAGTCGCGCACGCCGCCCACGGTCGCCACGCCGGCGGGCAGGTCGACGGTTTCGCCCGCACTGCCCAGCGCCTCGCGCACGCTGGCAAAGAAACGCAGATTGATCTTCATAAAATCTCTCAGTACTGCAGCGCCGCGAACGGGATGAAGCGCACGATATCGCCGCGCGCGATCGCCTGGCCCGGCGGATTGTCGATCAGCCCGTCCGCCCACACGGTCGACGTCAGCACGCCGGAGCCCTGGTTGCTGAACAGGTCGAGGCCGCCGGCGTCGTTGAGGCGGGCGCGCAGGAATTCGTTGCGTCGGTCCGGCTTGCTCCAGTCGAAGTCGGCGCGCAGCGGGAGCGCCCGCGGCGCCACCGCACCTGTCACGCCCTGCAGGCGCAGCAGGAACGGCCGCACGAACAGCAAAAACGTGATGAAGCTCGAGACCGGGTTACCCGGCAGGCCGATGAAGAACGATGTCCCGGCATCCTCGCTCGCGCGGCGCACTTCGCCGAACGCGAGCGGCTTGCCCGGCTTGACGGCGATCTGCCACATGTTCAGGCGCCCTTCCGCTTCCACRGCCGGCTTGATGTGGTCTTCCTCGCCGACCGAGACGCCGCCGGACGTGATGATCAGGTCGTGCTGCGCGGCGGCGGCGCGCAAGGTGTCGCGCGTGACCTGCAACGAGTCCGGCACGATGCCGTAGTCGGTGAATTCGCAGCCGAAGTTTTCCAGCAGGCCGCGCAGGGTGAAACGGTTCGAATTGTAGATGGCGCCGGGCGCCAGCGGCTCGCCGGGCATCGCCAGTTCGTCGCCGGTAAAGAATACGGCCACGCGCACGCGCCGGCGCACAGGCAGGCGCGCGAGACCGACGGAAGCCGCCAGCCCCAGCTCCTGGCTGCGCAGCCGCGTGCCGGCCGGCAGGACCACGCTGCCCGCGACGATGTCTTCGCCGGCGCGGCGGATCCATTCACCCGGTTGCGGAGCGTGCCCGACCGTCACCTGGTCACTGCCGGGTTGTACTTCGCACTGTTCCTGCATGACGACCGCATCGGCGCCTTCCGGAATCAGGGCGCCCGTGAAGATGCGCGCGGCCGTGCCGGGTTCCAAAGGCTGGCCGACGGTGCCCGCCGGGATGCGCTGGGCGATGCGCAGCGTGGCGGCGCCGCTCGCGCAGTCCGCCGCGCGAACGGCGTAGCCATCCATTTGCGTGTTGTCGGCCGCCGGGACGTTCAGCGTGGATACCTGGTCGACGGCCAGTACGCGGCCGTTGGCGTCCAGCGTGTCGACGTCCTCGACGCCGTCGACCGCGCGTGCGGCCGCCAGCAGGAAATCGAGCGCCTCGCGCACGGGCATCAACGGCTTGCGCACGGGCTGGCCGGACTGCGGATTCACTTCGCGAGCCCCGTGTGCGCGGAAATGAATGCCTTCATCTCGTCGACGTTCGCATGCATGACGACGAAGCGCTGCGGCAGGGTCTCGATGTCCTCGAAGCCGGCCGGACGCGCCGCGTCGGTGCCCAGCGCTTCCAGGATCGTCTCGTTGAACTTGGCCGCGAGCGCCGTCTCCAGCACGATCATCGGGATGCCCGGCTCGACGTGCTCGCGCGCGACCTTGATGCCGTCGGCCGTGTGCGTGTCGATGGTGATGCCGTAGTCGTCGAACACGTCACGGATCGTCGCGAGGCGGTCGTCGTGCGTCGAGCAGCCCGACTGGAAGCCGTAGTTGGCGACCAGCTTGAATTCGTCGCCGTCGCTGCCCGGCGCGCCGGACAGGTCGAAGCCGCCGTGCGTCTCGACCTTGCGGAACAGCGCGTGCGTACGGTCGGCGTCGCGGCCGACGAGGTCGTACACGAAGCGTTCGAAGTTCGATGCCTTCGAGATGTCCATCGATGGGCTCGACGTGTGGTAAGTCTCCGACGATTTACGGACGCGGTACACGCCCGTGCGGAAGAATTCGTCCAGCACATTGTTTTCGTTCGTCGCGACGACCAGCTTCGCGATCGGCAGGCCCATCATGCGCGCGATGTGACCGGCGCAGATATTGCCGAAGTTGCCCGACGGGACAGTGAACGAGACTTTCTGGTCGTTCGACGTCGTTGCCTTCAGGTAGCCGCGGAAGTAGTACACGACCTGCGCCACGACGCGCGCCCAGTTGATCGAGTTCACGGTGCCGATCTTGTGGCGAACCTTGAATTCGAGGTCGTTCGACACGGCCTTGACCATGTCCTGGCAATCGTCGAACACGCCTTCGACGGCGATGTTGAAGATGTTCGGGTCCTGCAGGCTGAACATCTGCGCGGTCTGGAACGCGCTCATCTTCTTGTGCGGCGACAGCATGAACACGCGGATGCCGCGCTTGCCGCGCATCGCGTATTCGGCCGCGCTGCCCGTGTCGCCCGACGTGGCGCCGAAGATGTTCAGTTCGTCGTCATTCTTCGCCAGCGCGTATTCGAACAGATTGCCCAGCAGTTGCATGGCCATGTCCTTGAACGCGAGCGTCGGGCCGTTCGACAGGCCTTGCAGGATCAGCGTGCGTTCCGGGCTCTGTTCCAGCACGCGCAGCGGCGTGATCTCGGTCGCGGACTCGTCGGCGCGAGCGTTCCTGTACACCGCCGGGGTGTAGGTCTTCGCCGTCAGCGCCTTCAGGTCGGCGTCCGGAATGTCGGTGGCAAACTTGCGCAGGATTTCGTAGGCCAGTTCCGCATACGGCAGGGTGCGCCAAGCGTCGAGCTCGGCACCCGTCACCTGCGGGTAGTCGGCGGGCAGGTACAGCCCGCCGTCCGGCGCCAGGCCGCCCAGCAGGATGTCGGAAAAGGATTGGGGATTGCGTGCTGCGGACGCGCTCGTCGCGCGGGTGGACACATATTGCATACGGTAGAAAAGATCGGGGTTGGCTGGCGTTGGTTGAATATTATAGTCCGGACCGGGCAATATTGTCCTTTTGCCGAATATTGTTCCGTTAATTCATGCGATTGCGACGCGTTTGGCGGGTGGTGGGCACGGGGCGCCCACCCTACGGCAGCGTAATCGTCCAAGTAACAAACATCGTAGGGTGGGCACCACGTGCCCACGCGGTGATACGCGATGCATCACAGGTCGTATCCATGCCGGCGGACACCGATCAACACGCGGCGTGGTTCACGGTAACCACGTGAATGGCCAACCCGCCCAGCGACGTTTCYTTGTACTTGGCCTGCATGTCGAACCCGGTCTGGCGCATCGTCTCGATCACCTCGTCCAGGCTGACGAAGTGCGTACCGTCGCCCTTCATCGCCAGCGACGCCGCCGCGATGGCCTTGATGGCCCCCATCCCATTCCGTTCGATGCAGGGGATCTGCACGAGCCCGCCGATCGGATCGCACGTCATGCCCAGGTGGTGCTCGATGCCGATCTCGGCCGCATTCTCGATCTGGCCGTTGGTCCCGCCCAGCGCCGCCACCAGGCCCGCCGCCGCCATCGCGCAGGCGACGCCCACCTCGCCCTGGCAGCCGATCTCGGCGCCGGAAATGGAGGCGTTCTGCTTGCACAGCATGCCGATCGCGGCCGCCGTCAGCAGGAAATCGCGGATGCCCTGTTTCCCATCGGTCGGCCGGCAGTCTTCCGCATAGTAGCGCAGCACGGCGGGGATGATGCCGGCCGCGCCATTCGTCGGCGCCGTCACCACGCGGCCGCCGGCCGCGTTCTCTTCGTTCACCGCCATCGCGTACAGGCTGACCTGGTTGACGGCGTCGTGCGGCAGGTGATTCGCCGCATTGCTTACCTCGCGTTCCTGGCGCCACAGTTTGGCGGCGCGGCGCTTGACGTTCAGCCCGCCCGGCAACTCGCCTTCCGTGACGAGCCCGTGCGCGATGCAGCCGCGCATCACTTCCCAGGTGCGGTCCAGGCCGGCGTCCAGTTCGTCGTTCGTCATCCGGGTGCACTCGTTGGCGCGCAGCATGACGGGAATCGACAGGCCATGCCGGCTGCCCTGCTCCAGCAGCGCGCGCATCGTATCGAATGGATAAGGCACGGCGACGGGGGCCGCACTGGCCGCCTGCGCCTCGCCGGCCGCCGTGATGAAACCGCCACCGATGGAGTAATAGACGCGCTCGATGACGCTGCCGTCGCCCAGCCTGAGGATGAAACGCATGCCGTTCGGGTGTTCCGGCAAGGTGGATTGCTTGTGCCACACGAGACCCGTGGCGCGGGTAAATGACACCGGCTTCGTGCCGAGCAGGTTCAGCACGCCGTCCAGTTCGGCTTCGGCGAGCTTGTCCTCGACGGCGTCCGGGTCGACGTCCTGCGGCGTCTCGCCCATCAGGCCGAGGATCACGGCCTTGTCGGTGGCGTGGCCGACGCCCGTCAGCGCCAGCGAGCCATACAGATGGGCTTCGACGCCGACGGCCTCAATCAACGGCCCGCATTCGATGAGGAAGCGGCGTGCCGCCACCATCGGGCCCACCGTGTGCGAGCTCGAAGGCCCGATGCCGATCTTGAACAGATCAAATACGCTCATATCCATGCGCTGTCTCCTTGCTCAAGCCGCCTTGCTCATCCCCACGTCGACGTGCGCGAGCATGTCGTCGACCATCTCGTCGAGCTTGACGCGCGCGTTCCAGCCCCAGTCCTGCGCCGCGCGGCTGTCGTCCAGGCTCTTCGGCCAGGAATCGGCGATCTGCTGGCGGCTGTCCGGCTTGTACGCGATGCGGAAACCCGGCCGCTTCTTCTGGATGGCGGCGGCCAGTTCGCGCGGATTGAACGAGATACCCGCCACGTTGTACGAGGACCGGATGGCGACCCGTTCCCCCGGCGCGTCCATCAGCTCGATCGTGGCGCGGATCGCGTCCGGCATGTAGATCATCGGCAGCGTCGTGTCGGGACCGAGGAAGCATTCATAGGTCTCGCCGCGCAGCGCCGCATGGAAGATCGCGATCGCGTAGTCGGTCGTGCCGCCGCCCGGCGGCGACTTGTAGCTGACGATGCCAGGGTAGCGGATGCTGCGCACGTCCACGCCGTACTTCGCGTGATAGTACTCGCACAGGCGCTCGCCGGCCAGCTTGCTGATGCCGTAGATCGACGTCGGGTCCATGATCGTGAACTGCGGCGTGGCCTCGGCCGGCGTGTTCGGGCCGAACGCGGCGATCGACGATGGCCAGAACACTTTCAGCGGCTTGCCGGCCGCGCCGCGCTCGCGCGCGATCTCGAGGATGTTCAGGAGGCCGTCCATGTTCAGCTTCCACGCCATCAGCGGCGCCTTCTCGCCCGTGGCCGACAGCAGCGCCGCCAGCTGGTAGACCTGGGTGACGTCGTCGTCGGCGATGAGGCGCGCCAGCGCGTCCTTGTCGAGCACGTCGAGGCGTACATAGCGCGCCGCGCCGTACACGTTGTCCGTGCCGATATCCGCGGCGATGACATTGGCGGCGCCGTGCTGCTGCGCGAGGGCGGTCACCAGTTCACTGCCGATCTGGCCGTTGGCGCCGATGATGAGGATGCGTTCCATGCTTTACCTTGTTCTTTCTGGCTTCGTGAGCCTTGCAATGTCATCCGGCCGGCGCGTCCGCTTCGTGGGCGGCGGCGTGCGGCCGGCGAGGTTCAGGCGGCCTTGATGATGCCCAGTTCGCGCCCGGCCTGCTCGAACGCGCCCAGCACCTTGTCCAGCTGCTCGCGAGTGTGCGCCGCCGACAGCTGCACGCGCACGCGCGCCTGCCCCATCGGCACCACCGGATAGAAGAAGCCCGACAACAACACGCCCAGTTCGAACATGCGGGCCGCGAATTTCTGCGCCACCGGCGCGTCGAACAGCATCACCGGCACCACCGGGTGAGTGCCCGGCTTGATGGTAAAGCCGATGCGCTCGATCTCGCGGCGGAAGTACGCCGTGTTTTCGTGCAGGCGGTCGCGCAGTGCCGTCGACTTGCTGATGCGGTCCAGCACGGCCAGCGACGCACCCGCGATCATCGGCGCCAGCGTGTTCGAGAACAGGTACGGGCGCGATTTCTGGCGCAGCGTCTCGATCACCTCCTTGCGGCCGGACGTGAACCCGCCCATCGCACCGCCCAGCGCCTTGCCGAGCGTGCCCGTGATGATGTCGATCCGGCCCAGCACGCCGCAATGCTCGTGCGTGCCGCGGCCCGTCCTGCCCATGAAGCCGGATGCGTGCGACTCGTCGATCATCGTCAGCGCGCCATACTTTTCGGCCAGTTCGACGATCCTGTCGAGCTGGGCGATCGTGCCATCCATCGAGAACACGCCGTCCGTCACGATGATCTTGTGGCGCTTGCCCGCTTCCGTGGCGGCCTGCAGCTGTTTTTCCAGGTCGGCCATGTCGTTGTTGGCATAGCGATAGCGCGCGGCTTTGCAGAGACGGACACCGTCGATGATCGACGCGTGGTTCAGGGCGTCCGAGATGATCGCGTCGTTCTCGTCGAACAGCGGCTCGAACACGCCGCCGTTGGCGTCGAACGCGGCGGCGTACAGGATCGTGTCTTCCGTGCCGAGGAATTCGGACAGCTTGCGCTCCAGTTCCTTGTGCACGGTCTGCGTGCCGCAGATGAAGCGCACGGACGACAGGCCGTAGCCATATTTTTGCAGGGCCGCCTCGGCGGCCTTCTGGGTTTCCAGGTCACCGGACAGGCCAAGGTAATTGTTGGCGCACATATTGATCAGCGTGCGGCCGTCGTCGGCGACCACTTCCGCGCCCTGGCGCGAGGCGAGGACGCGCTCGGGCTTGAACAGGCCCTCGGTTTTCAGCGTGTCGAGTTTGTGCTGGAGGTCGCTATAGAATGCCTGGTCGCTCATCGTTCTCGTCCTTTATCCCGGTGGTTGGCGGATGGTATAGTGCGAATGCGTTCAACGTATCGAACTTGTTCTATATGTCGAACGTGAATTCGATATATTGAATATTACTCCCGGCCATTGAACTTGGCAAGCAACTACATGAACAAAGCAGTCACCACCAGCGCCCCGCCGGAAGTCGGGGCCACCCTGCAGCGTCTGCGCCTCGCCCGCGGCCTCACGCTGGAAGACCTGTCGCGCATCGCCGGCGTCTCGAAATCGATGCTGTCGCAGATCGAGCGCGAAAAGGCCAATCCCACCATCGCCATCACATGGCGCCTGGCCAATGCGCTCGGCGTGCAGATCGGCGAACTCCTGTCGTCCGAAGTGCGCACGGTCGACCTGATCCGCGTCGTCGACGCCCACGAAATCCCCACCCTGCCCGGCAGCCACGCGGGCTACTCGCTGCGCATCCTGGGACCGATGGACCTTGCCGGCAAGTACGAATGGTATGAACTCACGTTACAGCCGGGCGGCGAACTGGCATCGCAGGCCCACGATCCCGGCACGAACGAGCACTTGACCGTGGTAACGGGGACGGTGGAATTGGAGGTCGGGGCCGAGAAGCGAAAAATCAAGCACGGCGCCACGGCCCGCTATCCGGCGGACCAGAATCATGCCATCCGGAATGCCGGCAAGACGGAGGCGAAGGCATTGCTGGTGGTGGTGCACCGCTGAGCGGGCATTACGGTGGCTTCTATCTTGGGAAACAGACATCATGGCCAATGAGCGGCCAATGAGCGCCTGATCACGCCGCCCGCCGTTCCGGCCCTGCATACAGCCGGGCACTCCGCCAGCGGCGCCGCATGTCGATGGCGCTCTCGATCTGTTCCTGCGAGAGGCGGCGCGCCACGATCGCCTTGTTGGCGCTGGCCGCCGAATCGCCGGCATCCGCCGCCAGCAACATCCACATGTACGACCGCACGGTGTCGCGCGCCACGCCGCGGCCGCTGTTGTACATGCCGCCGAGGTTGTACTGGGCCAGCGCATGGCCCTGCTCGGCGGCCAGGCGGTACCAGTGCACGGCCTGCTCGTCGTCCTGCGCCACGCCCTGACCGTTCGCAAACATCACGCCGAGGTTGTTCTGGGCGCTTGCGTCGCCCTGCTCGGCCGCGCGCCGGTACCATGCGGCGGCCTGGGCCTCGTCGCGCAGTACGCCCTGGCCGTTCGCATACATCACACCCAGCGTGAACTGGGCCTTGGCGGCGCCCTGCTCGGCCGCGCGGCGATACCAGTACAGCGCCAGTGCCGGGTCACGCACGACGCCGCGTCCGAACGCGTAACGGTTGCCCAGGTTGACCTGGGCCAGCACATGCCCCTGCTCGGCCGCCGCCATGGTCCACGCCAGTGCAGGCCCGCCACGGATCTCGCTCTCGTCCGCGTCGGCCGCGGCCAGCAACTGGGCAAGGCTGAACTGCGCCTCGGCATCGCCCTGCTCGGCCGCGCATTCGAGCCAGGCGCGCGCGCCCAGCGCATCGCCCGGCACGCCACGCCCCTTCAGGTAGGACTGGCCCAGCAGGCGCTGCGCCGGCGCATGCCCGCGCGCGGCCGCGCGCCGGAACCAGTACAATGCTTCTCCCTCGCTCGGCGCCACACCATGGCCGCGGCGGTACATGAGGCCCAGGCTGACCTCGGCTTCGGCATCGTCCAGCAGCGCAGCCTTGCGGAACCACGCCATGGCGAGCGGATGGCTGCCCGCAACGCCCTCGCCCTCCAGGTAGCAGGTGCCGAGCAGGCGCTGGGCGCTGGCCAGGTCCTGCTCGGCGGCCTTGTAATACCAGGCCACGGCCTCGGCGGGGTCGCGCGGGACGCCCCGGCCGGCCCGGTACAGGTCGCCCAGGTTCTGCTGCGCCGACGCATCGCCCTGGGCGGCCGCGAGGCCGAACCAGTAGGCCGCCTCGCGGTCGGACTGGGCCACACCGCGGCCCTGGAAATACATGCTGCCGAGATGGTTCTGGGCGAACACGAGGTGCTGGCGTGCCGCCCGTTCCAGCCAGCGGCAGGCCGCGACGTCGTCCTGCTGGGTGCCGTCGCCCTCCTTGTACATCATGCCGAGATTGAACTGCGCATAGGGATTGCCGCGCGCGGCGGCGCGGGCGAACCAGGCGAGCGCGCCGACGCGCTGTACGGACTTGTGCGTTTGCATGCAAGGCTCCTGACGGGAAGCGAGGCCGGCCCGTGCGCGCGCCAGCCGGACGGTCCCCGGCAGGCCGCGAAGAGGCCAAAGAATTGCCAAAAGTGTAATGATGAGATGCATTACGGATTTGACTTGCGCCAACGTGAAGGGGATGGACGGCGCGAAAACGATGTCGACGCGACGGGTCGGCCGGCAGCGCGCCCGCCATCGCACGAAGATTTACTGCACGCAGGAAACAGACGGCCTGGAGGCCGCCGTTCAGGCCGGCGTTCGCCGGCTGGCCACGTAGGCGCCCATGAAGCCGCCGACCTTGGCGGCCGCGACCCGGTTGAGCGACACGAGCATGTCCGGATCGACTTCCGCTAATCCATACGCGTCGCGCAGGTGGCGGCCGATGTGCAGCAGCAGCTGGGCCGCGACTTCCGCGTCGGCCTCGGCGCGGTGGGCACGGCTGCGGAATACGATGCCGAGCGCGCGCGACAGCTCGCCCAGGCGGTAGCTCGGCAGGCCCGGGAACACGCGCCGGGACAGCTTCAGCGAGCACACGAGCCCGCCGTGCCCGCACGTCGCGCCCAGCAGCGCGCCTTCGGCCTTGAGGAATTTCTCGTCGAAGCTGGCGTTGTGGGCGGCCAGCACGTCGGCCCCGATGAAGTCCAGCAGGGCCGGCACGACTTCAGACGCCGGCGGCGCGCCGTCGACCATCGCCTGCGTGATGCCCGTGAGCTGGGTGATGAACGACGGCACGCGCACGCCGCAGTTCACGAGCGAGACATAGCGCTCGACGACCTGGCCGCCGGCGATGCGCAGCGCCGCCACTTCCGTGATGCGGTCGCCGGCCTCGGGCGACAGGCCGGTGGTCTCGAAGTCGAGCATGACGATGGGGCGTTCGAACACGGTGCTTCCTTTGCGATGATATGGCTCAGCCGAACTTGCGGGCGGCGTCGATGGCAAGACCTGCGCCGATGCTGCCGAACAGGTCGCCCTCGACGCGGCGCGCGTCCGGGACGATGGCGGCGATGCGCTCGCGCAGGCTCGCCACGCCGCTGGAGCCGCCCGTGAAGAACACGGTGTCGACACGCTCCGGCGCGATGCCCGCTTCGTCCAGCAGGCGTTGCACGGTGGCGCCGACGCTGTCCACCATCCCCGCGATCGCGTCCGTGAACAGCCCGCGGCGCACGCGCACGAGCGCCGGCGGATCGAGGCGGTCGAGGTCGAGCTCCACCTCCGGCGTGCCGGACAGGCCGATCTTCGCCTCTTCCACCTGCATCGCCAGCCAGTGGCCGGCGCGCTCGTCGATCAGGCGCTGCAGGCGCTTGAGCTTGTCGGGCTCGGCCGCGTCACGCACGAGGTCGGCCAGCTGCGCGATATTCTTGCGCGTATAGGCCTGGTTGATCGTATGCCACGTCGCCAGGTTGAAGTAATAGCTCGACGGCACTGCGGCACCCGACAGTAGCGCGCTCCCATGCCCCAGCAGCGGCATGACGGCGGCAAGGCTCAGGTATTTGTCGAAATCGGTGCCGCCGATGTGCACCCCGCCCGTCGCCAGGATGTCGGTGCGGCGGTCGACATGCTGCGCACGCTCCGGTCCCAGGCGCACGAGCGAAAAGTCCGAGGTGCCGCCGCCGATGTCGGCGATCAGGACGAGTTCCTCGCGCCCGATGCGGGATTCGTAGTCGAATGCGGCGGCAATCGGTTCGTACTGGAAGCCGATCTCGCGGAACCCGACGGAACGGGCGATGTCGGCCAGCGTGTCCTCGGCGAGGCGGTCCGCATCCGGATCGTCGTCGACGAAATACACGGGGCGGCCGAACACGGCGCTGTCGAACGTCCTGCCCGCCTCGCATTCGGCGCGGCGCTTCACTTCGCCGATGAAATGGGCCAATAGTTGGCGGAACGGCAACGCTCGGCCCGCGACTTCCGTCTGTCCGTCCATCAGGCTCGTGCCCAACAGGCTTTTCAGCGAGCGCATCAGCCGGCCCTCGTAGCCCTCCAGATAGTCCGCGAGGGCGGCGCGGCCATAGCGTACCTGCTCGTCGTCCGCATTGAAGAAGACGACGGACGGCAGCGTGGCCTTGCCATCCTCGAGGGGCAGCAGCACGGGCTGGCCGGGCCGTACCCAGCCGACGGTGGAATTGGATGTTCCGAAATCGACGCCACAAGCGTTCGCCATGGAAGCCTTTCGATGAAAAGGGGCGAGATGTTACCAGATTCCGGCCGCTCCGGCAGCCTCCGCCGTGGACACTGAGCGACGCCGCCGCGCCATGCTCATCCTCTCCGTGGCGCCGATCGACGTCGAGGTGAGGGATACTTGACATGTGGTCACGATCAGGTGCCGACATGGACAGGATACGGGGGTATGCATGACGCGCGAATGGACATTGCAGCGCAACTGCTCGCTGTCTCCGCGCCAGGTCGCGCGCGCCTATGTCGTGCTGTGCCTCGGCTCACTTGCCGTCGCCGTCGGCTTCCTGGTCCACGGCATCTGGTTCGTGCTCGCGTTTTCCCTGTTGGAACTGGCGCTCGTCGGGATCGCCCTCCTCGTCTACGCGCGCCACGCGACGGACCACGAGCGCATCGCCCTGTCCGAATCCGGCCTGCTCGTCACCTGCGTGCAGGCCGACCGGCGCGAACTGGTCCGCCTCGATCCGCTGTGGACCCGCGTCGTCGTGCCAGACGCGCGGCGGCGCGCGCTGATCCAGCTCGAATCGCGCGGCGTGAAGGTCGAGATCGGCCGCTTCGTCGACGAAGCCCGCCGCCGGCAGGTTGCGCGCGAATTGCGCCATGCGCTGCGCAGTGTGTCCGCCATGCGTTGACCGTTCGCAAGTTATTCCGCATAGAAATTCCTCGTCGCAATATCCCGTCCAGAACGACCCAGTTCCAGCGCATCAGGCCACTCACGGCGCATCGAATCCGGCAACAAAATTCCAGACTGATCCGTGTAAGCGGCGTCCGACAACCACACGGCCACGCTACCGATGTTTCATTTTTTTTACGTTTTGCATAATGCGGTATCGGCTGTGTCATGCGCCATTCCGGTGCATGACACAGCCCAGGAATTGCAAGGAGAAAACAACAAGATGAGCAACACGCAAGACTATGCCATCGTCGTACACGGCGGTGCAGGAAGCCCGCGCGGGTATGACGACGGTTGCCGGCAGGCGGYGCAACGCGCCGCCTTCGAACTGGGCATCAGCGCCGACGCGCTCGAAGCCGCCATTGCCGCGGTCGTCGCGATGGAAGACGATGGCCGTTTCAATGCCGGCAGCGGTGCCGTGCTGTGCCTGGATGGTGCGACCGTCGAGATGGACGCGTCCATCATGGACACGCGCGGCCGCCTGGGCGCCGTCGCCTGCGTGCAGGGCGTGAAGAATCCAGTCCTGCTGGCGCGGGCCGTCGCCGAGACGCCGCACTGGCTGCTGGCCGGCGACGGCGCCGCCCGTTTCGCCGCCGCCATCGGCCATCCGATGCATACCGACATTTCGGCACACCAGCGCGCGGCCCATGAGAAGGTTGTGCGCGAACTGGCCGGACGCGTGCCCGCGATGCCGGGTCTCTCGCCCGAGGCGAAAGCATTCATGCGCTTCTGGAATTACCGCACGCCGCTCGACCTGCCCGCGCACGCGGCCTGCGACACGGTCGGCGCCGTCGTGCGCGGACCGGACGGCCATTTCGCCGTGGCGCTGTCCACCGGCGGCTCGGCGCCCTCGCTGCTGGGCCGGGTCGGCGACACGCCGATCATCGGCAGCGGCTTCTATGCGGGGCCGGCGGGTGCCGTCGCCGCGACCGGCATCGGCGAGCAGATCGTGCGCCACCTGCTGGCGCGCACCGTCTACGGCTGGATCGAGGACGGCATGCCGCTGGAACAGGCCTTGCAACGCGGCGTCGACCTGTTCGACGCCAAGGTGCCGGTCGGACTGATCGCCGTCAGCCGCACCGAAGCGGGCGCGCACAGCAACCAGGACATGCCCCACGCAAGGATCATCGCATCATGAGCGCGCAGGAAATGAACGCCGTCCTCCAGGCCGAACAGGCGGAACAGGTCGCCCGGAGCCACGGCCACCTCGTGATCATCGGCGGTGGCGAGGACAAGCAACGCGACATGGCGATCCTCAGGCGCTTCGTCGAACTCGCGGGCGGGCCCTCGGCCAGGATCGTCGTCATCACGGCAGCGAGTTCGGTGGCGGAACACATGTGGTCAACCTACGACCGCGCGTTCGCCGACCTGGGCGTCACGCGCCACGTCCATCTGCACCTGCAGAGCCGCCACGATGCCAACGACGAGGCGCACGTCGCCGACGTCGCCGACGCCGACGGGATCTTCATGACGGGCGGCGACCAGAAACGCCTGCTCGCCATCATCGGCGGCACGGCGCTGGACGCCGAGATGCACGCCGCCCTCAAGCTGCGCGGCGCGTGCATCGGCGGCACCAGCGCGGGCGCGTCGGCGATGTCCGGCCACATGCTGGCGCAGGGCCGCGCCGAACTGCATCCCGAAAAAGGCTCCGTGAGCCTGGGCGCGGGCCTCGGCTTCCTGCACAAAGTCGTCATCGACCAGCATTTCTCGGAGCGCCAGCGCCTGTCGCGCCTGCTGTCCATCGTCGCCCAGAATCCGTATTTGCAGGGCATCGGCATCGACGAGGACACGGCCCTCGTGGTCGAGCGCGGCGTCGGTATCGAGGTGGTGGGCGAAGGCGCGGTGACCATCGTGGACGGCCGCTCGATGTCGACCAACGTGGCGGAAATCGCCAACCACCAGACGCCCGAACTGATCGACGTGCGCCTGCACCTGCTCCCGGCCGGCAGCAGATACGCGGTGCCTGGCGCCGGGACCGGCGACAGCCGCCACATCCCGCCGCCGCTGCTCGAATTTTTGGAAAATATAACGAAACGGAACCCGCTCTCATGAATATTGACGAACAACGTTTCCTGCGCGGCCCGAGCCTGTATGCCGCGTCGCCCTGCCTGCTGGCCATCCTCGACCTCGCGGGCGGACAGCCCGCCGCCGGTCTCGGCGCGCGCCTGCTGGCCCTGTTGCCCGGCATGTCCGCCGAAGCGGCCGCGCGCCTGTCCAATTGCCAGGCCGACCACCAAGCCCTCGAATCGGTCGTCATGGAATTGCAGCGGCTCGCCGGTGCACCCGGCCCGTTCAGCCAGACCCTGTTGGACGCCGCCAGGCCGCAGCAGGCGCGCGTCGTCTGCGGCTACACGGTCGAACAGGTGGCCGGCCAGGCGTTGCGCACGGCAACGGCGCTGATCCGCGCCTGCGCCCGGCACGAAACGTTCGACCTGGACGCGGCGTTGGCCGACCTGCGCGACACGGCCGAGCGCCACGCCATCGGCACCAGCACCGGCGCCGTGGTGGCGGCCGCGCACCGGCGCGGCATCCCGAGCCTGCGGCTGACCGAGGAAGCGAACCTGTTCCAGCTGGGCTGGGGCAGCCGCCAGAAGCGCCTGCAGGCGACGATCACGGGCGCCACGAACCACGTAGCCGTCGGCATCGCCAGCGACAAGCAGCTGACCAAGGCCCTCCTCGACCAGGCCGGCGTACCCGTCCCGGCCGGCGCCACCGTCACCACGCTGGATGCGGCGCTGCGCGAGGCGCGCCACCTGAAAGGCCCGGTCACCGTCAAGCCGCTCGATGCCAACCAGGGCAAGGGCGTGACGGTCAATTGCGTCACCCCGGACGACGTCGAGCGGGCGTTCGCGTTCGCGCGCGAGTACGGCCACCGTGTGATCGTCGAGGAATACCTGCAGGGCCGCGACTACCGCGTGCTCGTCACGGGACGCGAGGTGGCCGCCGCGTCGTGGCGCCGGCCGCCGCACGTGACGGGCGACGGCGTGTCGACGGTCCGTGCGCTCGTCGAGGTCGAGAACAGCAATCCGGCGCGCGGCCACGGCCACACGAACATCCTGACGAAGATCCCGCTGGACGACCTCGCCCTGCAGGTCCTGGCGGGCCAGGGGTACGGCCTCGACTCGGTCCCGCCGGCCGGCGCCCAGGTCGACCTGCGCGGCAACGCCAACCTGTCGACGGGCGGCACGGCGGAAGACGTGACCGACCTACTGCCGGAAGAAACGCGCGACATCTGCATTCGCGCCGCGCGCACGATCGGCCTCGACGTGGCCGGCATCGACATCGTCTGCCAGGACATCGCGCGGCCGCTGCGCGGCCAGAAAGGCGGCATCATCGAAGTCAACGCGGCGCCCGGCATCCGCATGCACCAGTACCCGAGCCGGGGCACGCCGCGCGATGCCGGCGCCGCCATCGTCGACGCGCTGTTCGGCGGCGACGACGGCCGCATTCCCGTCGTCGCGCTAACGGGCACGAACGGCAAGACGACGACGAGCCTCATGATCGCGCACGCCACACGCCTCGCGGGCCTGCGCACGGGCGTGACGACGACGGAAGGCGTGTACATCGACGGCGACCGCATCGTCAAGGGCGACTGCACGGGCTACCGCTCGGCGCGCACCGTGCTGGCCTCGCCGGACGTGGACTTCGCCGTGCTGGAGACGGCGCGCGGCGGCATCCTCAAGCGCGGCCTCGCGTTCGACCGCTGCGACGTCGCCGTCGTGCTGAACGTGTCGGCCGACCACCTGGGCCTGGACGGCATCGACACCGTCGAGGAACTGGCGCGCGTCAAGTTCGTCGTCGCGGAGCGGGCCCGGCGCGCCGTCGTGCTCAACGCGGAAGACGACCATTGCGTGGCGATGTCGGCCGAGCTCGCGCACGGGGTGGAAGTCCTGTACTTCTCGCTCGATGCCGACAACCCGGTCCTGCTGCGCCACCTGGAAAACGGCGGGCGCGGCGTCTACCTCGAGGACAACACGATCGTGCTGGCGAACGGCACCCGGCACGAGGCGCTGCTGGACGTGCGCACGATGCCGTGCACGATGAAGGGCGCGGCGCGCTACAACATCGCGAATGCCCTCGCAGCCGCCGCCGCGCTGGCGGCGACGGGCTTCGGCAACCTGGAGATCGCGGCGGGCCTGCGCACGTTCGTCTCCGACTGGAAGCACAACCCGCTGCGCTCGAACGTGTTCGACGTCGACGGCGTGACCGTGATCTTCGACTACGCGCACAATACGGCCGCGTACGCGGCGCTGGCCGAGACGGCGCGCGCGCTGACGCCGGGCCGGCTGGTGGGCGTCGTCGCCGCGCCGGGCGACCGCCGCGACGAAGACCTCGTCGCCATCGGCGCGACCTGCGCGGCCGGCTTCGACGAACTGGTCGTGTACGAGACGGAAAACCGCGGCCGCGCCGGCGGCGAGGTGGCGGCCCTGCTCGTGGAGGGCGCACGCCTGGGCAAGTTCGAACTCGACCATCTGCAAGTCGAACTGGACGTGCACGAGGCGATCCGCGCGGGCCTGCAACGCTGCGTGCCGGGCGACGTGCTCGTGTTCGGCTGCGGTTCGGCGCTCACGGAGCTGACGGAAGCCATCCGGCCGACGTCGCCGGCGACGGCGAGCCGGATCGAGGCGGAGGCGGTGTAGCACGGGATATACGTTTTGCGGGACCGGCGGGCCACACCGTTTCTACAGCAGGGAACACGGCGGCGTGCAACCTGGACCGCGATTTCCGGCTCGACACCTGTCGCAACTCCGACTTACCATCCGGAGGATATGCGAGTTTCGACATCAAGGACTGCAATATGGAATTGCCTGACGGTACCTGACCGCGCTGCAGCGCGTATTGGATGAGGTGGCGCCAGCCGTTCACGCTTCGTGATCCATTGATGCGGCATATCAGCCCCACGACGGGCATCGTCGCCAGCTACGGTAGCGCGTCTTGCGATGCCTGAACAGGCTCTTCAGCACGGAAACCCCATGCCGGAATTTGGCACGCGTGCTTGCATTTCCCTTCCCTTCACCAGCTCTTCTTACGCGGCCCGGCGATTTTTCCATCGACCGGCAACCATCGCGCTTCTGAGCAGTACAAAAGTACTGGATCGCGAAAAAAAGTAGTACCAATCTCCTACTAGAAGAGTACAGCCGTAGGGTTGTCTCGATATCGTTCAAAAATTAAGATCAGTCAACATGTAGGAATGACGGAAAGGTCATGTAAGCACCCTCCTACATTGTCGCTTATGAAATAACGAGCGCGGTTTTAATTACTCACCAACTTCAAGCAAATAACAATCGGCATCCGGCTAGCCGGATCAAAGGAGAACGTTTTGGCTGATACCACGCCCACGTCCGGTGGAACGACGACATCCTTTTCCAATACGCCTCAGGCACAGGAAGATTTCTTTACTTTTGCCGTCACCGGTTTAACTGAAGATACCGGAACCGTGTATCTCAGCGTCCTGGCCAACGACCTCGGTGGTGCCGCAAAAACGCTGTATTCCGTGGATGACGGGATGAACAACGGTGCTACATCGTATAGCGATCTCCTTCGAAAAGACGTGGCCTCAATTTCCTCGGACACGAGCGCAATGGGCGCAAAGATCTGGGTGAACACGGACGGGACAGTCGGGTATAGCACGACAGGTGTCGAACGATTCCAGCAACTTGCAGCCGGCGAGGTCGCCAAAGATTCGTTCATTTACGCCATCCGCCTCGGCAATGGCACGCTGAGTTGGACCACGGTAGTTGTTCAGGTAATGGGCACCAATGATCAGCCCCAGATCCTTGCTGCCAATTCCAAGGCAACCGGATCGCTGACCGAATTGGCGAGCCAGATCGCCTTGTTGGCAAACAACTCGGTATCAGGAACACTCGCCTTCAAAGATGTTGACCTAAGCGATACGCATACGGCACACCAGGGCAATCCAGTTTTCGGTTGGTCGGGCGGTACGCTATCCGATAGCCAGACCGCAGCGCTGAAGAACGCGAGTACTTTGGCGCTAACCATGAGTGATAGCACTAAAAGTGGATCCGGTTCAGTAGGTTGGAACTACAGCGCCAACGATATGGCGTTCGACTTCCTCGGCAAGAATCAAACCCTGACGGTCACATATCAGGTTAGCGTCGCCGATAGCCACGGTGGCACTGCAACTCAAGATGTCGTCATCACCGTCACCGGCGCCAACGATGCGGTCAGCATTACCAGCGGCGCACAGGCTGGCTCGGTCATCGAGGACAGCGCCACCGCGCATACGCAGAGCGGCACCATTGCCTTCACCGATGCCGACCTGTCGGACGGCCACGTCGTTTCTGTCACCGCCAGCCCGGGCACGCCGCTCGGCTCCTTCGCACTGGCTCCAGTGGCCGAAGCCGCCAACGCCGCCAACGGCTCGGTGGGCTGGACCTATACGCTGGACGACAGCAAGGCCCAGTCCCTGGCTGCCGGCCAGAAGGTGACGGAAACCTACACCGTCACGGTGAACGACCAGAAC
>NZ_JBFUDR010000064.1:0-24724 GCF_056404615.1 Massilia sp. P2_C2
CGACTCGATCCGACACCTGCGCAGCGCGACTATTTCGCGCGCGCTGCCGGTACCGCCCGGCGCGTCTGGAACTGGGCGCTCGCCGAGTGGAACCGCCAGGTCGCTGCCGGCCAGAAACCAAATGCGATGGCACTGAAGAAGCAGTTCAATCGCATCAAGTATTCGGATCCGGACTGGCTGGACGACGACGGGCAGYCCTGGCTGCGMACCATCCACCGCGACGCCCACGCGCAACCCTTCGCGAACCTGGCAAAAGCGTGGTCCCGCTACTTCGACCGGCGCCGCACGGGCCAACAGGTGCACCGGCCGCGTTTCAAGAAGAAAGGGCGTTGTCGCGATGCGTTTTATATTGCAAACGATAAATTCCGCATCGAAGGAACGGAGGCCGTGTTGCCGAAAGTCGGGCGCGTGCAACTACGCGAGCATCTGTGTTGGCCGGGCAGGATCATGGGGGCAAGTGTCGGGCGCCACGCCGACCACTGGTATTTGGCGGTGCAGGTCGACGTGCCTGAACACGTTGCGCGCCTGTACCGTACGGGTGACGGCATTACCGGCGTCGACCTGGGCGTGAGCGCGGCCGCTACCCTGTCGAATGGCGAAAAGATCGCGGCACCGCGCCCGCTCGCTGCGGCGCTGCGTCGCCTGCGCATTCGCTCGCGGCGCCAGTCGCGCAAACTGGAAGCGGCCAGGAAAGCTGCGGGGATCAAGGGACCGATCCCGAAAGGCACACAGCTGCCGGAATCGAAGAACAGGACGTGTGGCGCCCGCGCGYTGGCGCGGCTGCACGAGCGCATCGCCCGCGTGCGTGCCGACTTCATGCACAAGCTGACCACCCGGTTGTGCCGCGAAAATCAAACGGTCGTGATTGAGGACCTGAACGTGCGCGGGATGCTGGCCAATGCCCGCCTGGCGCGTGCGATCAGCGACGTCGGATTTTATGAATTCAGGCGCCAGCTCCAGTACAAGGCCGAGCGCTATGGTACCCAACTCGTGCTTGCGGGCCGGTGGTATCCGTCGAGCAAGCTGTGTTCGGCGTGCGGCGACCGATACGCCGCGTTGGGGCTGGGCGAACGCACCTGGACCTGCGCCGCGTGCGGCGCGCATCACGACCGCGACGTGAACGCGGCGACCAATCTGCAACGGCTCGCAACCGGCGCCGACGCGGCGCAAACTGCGCTACCCTTGGCGAGCCGGGCGRTGACGCCGGGCACTGCCGCCTGCGATGGGCTGGCGGGAGGAGGGAAAGTGACGCCTGCCAGGCACGAGCACGGTCAGCAGGACGGCTCGGGGCAGGAAGAGAACAGTGAGCACTTGTGCTCACATTTTTGAAAGCAAAACACGATGGCCACGAATTCGATCTGCCTCTGGTACGACCACGATGCACTGGACGCCGCGACGTTCTATGCGCAGACATTCCCCGACAGTGCCGTCGGCGCCGTCCATCGCGCACCCGGCGACTATCCCGCCGGCCAGGAAGGCACGGTGCTGATGGTCGAATTCACGGTCCTGGGCATCCCCTGCCTCGGCCTGAACGGCGGCCCCGGCGTGCGGCACAGCGAGGCGTTCTCGTTCCAGGTCACGACCGATGGCCAGGAAGAAACGGACCGCCTGTGGCAGGCCATCGTCGGCAACGGCGGACGCGAAAAGGAATGCGGCTGGTGCGAGGATAAATGGGGCCTGTCGTGGCAGATCACGCCGCGGGTGCTGCTCGATGCCGTCACCGGGTCCGACCGGGCCGCGGCGAAGCGCGCGTTCGACGCGATGATGACGATGAAGAAGATCGACGTCGCGGCGATCGAAGCGGCGCGGCGCGGGTAAGCGCCCCGGCCGCGTCAGGCGCGTGCGGGCGAACCGGTAGCGCCCACGGGCTGCCGCGC
The DNA here is from genome assembly GCF_056404615.1 of Massilia sp. P2_C2. Lineage (NCBI taxonomy): Bacteria > Pseudomonadati > Pseudomonadota > Betaproteobacteria > Burkholderiales > Oxalobacteraceae > Massilia > Massilia sp. P2_C2. The sequence goes on from NZ_JBFUDR010000064.1 coordinate 1,878, forward strand.
GCCGCCGTCCGTCACGCGCGCGGCCTGCGCCGGCTGCTCCGGATCCTGGCGCGGGCCGTGTACGCAGTCGACCGCCAGCAGCGCCGCCGCGCTGCGGCCAGCGTCGTCCTGTTCCAGCGCGGCCATCACGGTCGCAAGGGGCGCGCACAGACGCGTGACGATGCGGGCCTGATTGCGGCCCTGCGCCTTGCCCTGGTACAGCGCCCAGTCGGCCAGGCGCACGGCCGCCTGCCAGTCGAAGGCGTCGTCGGCCGGGGGCGCCAGCGCGACGATGCCCGCCGTGAGCGTCACCGGAATCCGGCAATGGCCGATATCGACCGGCGTCGCGCCGACCGACTCCAGGATGCGTCCCGCCATGGTGGCGACGCAGTCCGGGTCCGTGCCCGGCGCGTGGATCAGGAATTCCTCGCCGCCCCAGCGCACCACCATGTCCGTGTCGCGCACGGCCGCGGCCAACCGGCGCGCCACGTCGACGAGCACGGCGTCGCCCGCGCCATGTCCCCGGCGGTCGTTGATGCTCTTGAAGTGATCGACGTCCATGAGGACGAAGCAGTCGACGCCGGCGTGTGCGCCGCTGCGGCGGTCTTCCCGGCCGTCCGGGGCGCGGCCCGTCATGCGCTGCGTCAGCGAACGCCGGTTGTGCAGGCCCGTCAGCGCGTCGTGCGACGAGCGGAATTCGAGCTGCGCGTTGAGTTCCTTCAGCCGCGCGTTGCTGCGCGCCGCGCGCCGGTACATGACGTACACGACGGCGCCGGCGAGCACCGTCAGCACGGCGGCGAACGTGGTCGCGATCTGCACCGTGCGCCGCTTGTCCAGTTCCGCATCCTTCAGCCGGTTCTCGCGCTGCAGCAGCGCGATCTGCTGGCTGCGGCGGTGCGCGTCGAATTCTTCCTGCAGCGCCGCGATCGCGCGGTCGCGCGCGGCCCGGGCACTCTGCTGTTGCAAGGCCTGCTGCTCGCGGACGATCGCCAGCGCCTGCTGGTGCTGGCCCGCGCGTTCCAGCATGTGGCCCTTCTCGTCCAGCATCGCCTCGAGGTCCGCGTTGAGCTTTTCCTTGCGCATGTGGGCGATGACGCCGTCGACCCAGGGCAGGCCCTCGGCGATGCGGCCCTGCCCCATCAGGGCGAAACCGAGGTTGGCGCGCGCCATCTGGATGACGTTCTGGTCGTTGCCTTTCTCCGACACGACCAGGGCCTTGCGCGACTCGGCCTCCGCGCGGACATAGTTCCGGTGCTGCAGATAATAGTCCGCGATATTGCCCCGGATCGACGCTTCCATGCCCTGCAGCCCGGCGCGCTCCGCCGTCGCCAGCGCATTCTCGAACGCGGCGATGCCTTCGCGATCGCGATCGAGCCTGACCAGGGCGATGGCCCGCGTGAATTGCAGCGAGGCCAGCGGCCGCAGCGACATCTTCTTTTCCGCCAGCCCCAGGTCGGCGCTCTCGACCGCCTTGCCGGGATTGTCCGCATTGACGTACACCTGGGCGATACGGCCGTAGAATATGGCGCGCCTGCCGCTCTCGCCGGGATCGCCCGGCACCATGCTCAGGCCGCGCAGATAGGCCGCCAGCGCCTCGTCGAACCGGGCGCGCAGGTTGAAGATGTCGCCCTGCACCCGTTCAACCGCCACCCTGAACATCAACGATGCATCCTTCGGCGCCTGCGCCACGATCTTGTCCAGCAGCGCCTGCCCGTCGTCCAGCCGATGGGCGTCGACCAGTTCGCGGACCTGGGCCACCATGGCCAGCGACGCACCCGCCGCGTCGTGGTGGGCCCGCGCCAGTTGCAGCGATTCGCGTTGCAGTGTGTACGCCACGTCCAGCTGGCCCAGGTCATCCCTGATCCAGGCTTCCGTCAGCAACAGTTTTTGCCTTGCCTCGTAAGGCGCGTCCGGACCCAGGTCGCGGCGCGCGGCCTGCACCCGGTCGAGCGCCGCGCGCAGGGAATCCTGGGCCAGCTCCCAGATCGTTGCCACTTCCGCCTGGGGATCGACGGTGGGCTGACCGGCGTGCGCGCCCGTCCCGAGCGCCGTTGCGGCCACGAGCAGAAGCGAAACGAGGCGGTGAGGGAAAGGCATGACGAAACGCCGGCTGGAAAGTCCACTGTCGAGCCCATTATGGACTCAACTTTGAATTTCCTCAATGAAACAACGGCTGGCGCGTAAGGACATGTTCCGGGCGATGCGCGAGCACAACATCAGCTGCGCACGCGTGAAAAATGTGAGCGCATAACATTAATGTTACGTAACAGCAGCACTCCACAGGCTACCGATCACCATTCAAAGATCGATCCACATAAAAAAGTGATTAGCTTCCGAACAATTCATGCACTACATTGTCCCTCGCTCGGCTCAATCTGCCCGTTTGTTCCTTCCCGTGCCGTGATCGACCCACGGTTGCGGGATGTAACCCAACGATGGTGTTGAGCCGGGCAATTCTGTTATCGCAATCATTCTTTTTCCACCTACCATGTGCGGAGACCATCCGATGGCATAACACGCGTTCCGATGTCGGGCTTCACGTTGGCTCGGACGCCGACATCGGCCATACCACCTTTCAAGGTCAATCCCATGCAAAAAGATAAGACCAAGCGAATTGGTCACGCAGGAGACTACGCGAGAGGCATCCGGCGCACCGCGGCATGCGGCGCAGTGATGCTCGCAGCGGCGCTGCCGGCCGCGGCACAATCCACCACATCGCCCGACGCGCGCACGGATGCGGACGCGCGCGCCCGGGCCGTCGTCACGCAAATGACGCTGGACGAAAAAATCGACCAGCTCCTCAACGTGGCCCCCGCCCTGCCACGCCTCGGCATTCCCGCCTACAACTGGTGGACCGAGTCGCTGCACGGCGCGCTGGGCCCCGTACCCACGACGAACTTCCCCGAACCCATCGGCCTGGCGGCGAGCTTCGACGCGCCGCTCGTGCACCAGGTGGCATCCGCGATCAGCACCGAAGTGCGCGCGCTGCACACGCTGGGCCGGCAGACGGGGCACCTGGGCAAGATCGGCACGGGCCTCGACACGTGGTCGCCGAACATCAACATCTTCCGCGACCCGCGCTGGGGCCGCGGCCAGGAGACCTATGGCGAAGATCCGTACCTGACGGCGCAGCTGGGCGTCGCCTTCATCCAGGGCATCCAGGGACCGGACCCGGACCTGCCGCACGTCGTCGCCACGCCCAAGCACTTCGCCGTGCACAGCGGGCCGGAATCGACGCGCCACGTGGCCGACGTATTCGTGTCGCGCCACGACCTCGAGGATACGTACCTGCCCGCGTTCCGCGCCGCCATCGTCGATGCGAAGGCCGGCTCGATCATGTGCGCCTACAACCGCATCAACGGCCAGCCGGCCTGCGGCAGCGACCTGCTGATGAAGGAACACCTGCGCGGCGCCTGGGGCTTCAAGGGCTATGTCGTCTCCGATTGCGACGCGGTGACGGACATCTCGCAACACCACAAGTACGCGCCGGATCCCGCCGCGGCCGTCGCCGTCGCGCTGAAGGCCGGCACCGACAACGAATGCAACACGCAGACGCTCGGCGACGTGCCCAACCTGGGCGCGCGCTACCGCGAGGCGTGGCAGCGCGGCCTGATCTCGATGAGCGACATCGACGGGGCGCTCGTGCGCCTGTTCGCGGCACGCTACCGCAACGGCGACCTCGCCGGCCTGACCCAGCGCGCGACCAACAACACCCCGGTCACCGCCATCGACACGCCCGCGCACCGTGACCTGGCCCTGCAGGCCGCGACGAAGAGCCTCGTGCTGCTGAAGAACGATGGCGTGCTGCCCCTCAAACCAGGCGTGAAGGTGGCCGTGATCGGCCCGCTGGCCGACGCCACGCGCGTCCTGCGCGGGAATTATTCGTCGACGCAGTCGGCGCCGCCCGTGTCCGTCGTCGAGGGCCTGCGCCGCGCCCTGCCGCGCGCCCAGGTGAAACTCGTGCCGGCCGGCGCGTCGATCACGGACGGCGACCCGGTGCCGACCCAGGCCCTGCGCACGCCGGACGGCAAGCCGGGCCTGCGCGCGGACTACTTCAACCGCAGCGGCGACAAGTACGACGGCAAGCCGGTGGCCACCCGCGTCGAGCCGGGCCTGGAATCGCACGCGCTCCAGTTCAAGGACGTCGCGGACAAGCACAAGGTCGTGTGGACCGGCTACCTGGTCGCGCCGGAATCGGGCATGTACCGGATCGGCGTGACGGGCGTGCAGGGCGAGCTGACGGTCGCCAGCAAGCCCATCGTCCAGGCCACGGCGTATTCGCAGTGGGGCGAACCGCTGAAGCTCACCAAAGTGCGGCTGGAAAAGGGCCAGCGCTATGCGCTGCGCTTCCAGGCCGAGGCCGGGTCCTCGGGCATGCCGGGCCTGTTCTGGAAACGCGTATCGACGGCGCCCGACGCCGACCTGCGGGCAGGGACGGCGGATGCCGACGTCGTCGTCGCCGTCGTCGGCCTGACGTCGGACCTGGAAGGCGAAGAGATGGCGGTCCAGGTGGACGGCTTTTCCGGCGGCGACAAGACGTCGCTGGACCTGCCGGCGGACCAGCGCGCCCTGCTCGAACGGGCGAAGGCGCTGGGCAAACCGCTCGTCGTCGTGCTGATGAACGGCAGCGCCGTCGACCTGTCGTGGGCGAAGGACAATGCCGGCGCCATCCTGGAAGCCTGGTATCCGGGCCAGTCCGGGGGCCTGGCCGTCGCCAACGTCCTGGCCGGGAAGTCCGATCCGGGCGGCCGCCTGCCCCTCACCTTCTACCGCGGCCTCGCCGACCTGCCGCCGTTCGACGACTATTCCATGCAGGGTCGCACCTACCGCTACTACGCGGGCACGCCGGTCTATCCGTTCGGCGCGGGTCTTTCGTACACGACCTTCCGCTACGCCCCGCTGCGCGTGGAACCCGTCGGCGGCGCGCCCGAGAACGGCATCGTCGTCACGACGGAAGTCGCCAACACGGGCACGCGCGAGGGCGACGAGGTCGCGCAGCTGTACCTGGCGCCGCCGGCGTTCGACGGCGCGCCGCGCCTCGCACTGCGCGGCTTCCAGCGGCTCCGCTTGACGCCGGGCGAACGGCGCCTGGTCAGCTTCCGCCTGTCGCCGCGCGACCTCAGTTTCGTCACGCGCGACGGCGTCCGCCAGCTGACGCCCGGGCAGTACAGGCTCAGCGTCGGCTCGGGCCAGCCGGGCACCGGCGTCGCGCAGCAGGATGCGGCGCTCGTGCTGAAGCAGGCCGTCCTGCTGGCGCAATAAGAGCCGTAGGGTGGGGTATGTGAGGCCGGGGGCCTCACATACGAACGTGCCCACGCGGAATTCAACATGACGCAAACGTCACACGTGGGCACGGGGTGCCCACCCTACTGGCTACGACAACAAGGAGACTACACATGAAGACGACCCAACGATTCACCCGGCTCCTGGGCGCCGCCGCCATCGCCTGCGCGTACGCGCTCGCCACCCCGGCGCACGCGCAGAACGACAGGATGACGCCGATCGCGATACCGGCGCAGCCCGGCGCGATCGAGCTGAACACCGGCGCGCTGCCCGGCGCCAAGGCGCAGGAAAGCTGGCACAGCCAGTACGGCAGCGTCTTCGCCCGCAACGTCACGGTCGCCACCCTGACCCCGTTCCTGCCCGACCCGGCCAAGGCGACGGGCGCCGCCGTGATCGTCGCGCCCGGCGGCGGTTTCAAGACGCTGTCGATGAACAACGAGGGCTGGGACGTGGCGAAGGCGCTGGCCGACCAGGGCGTGGCCGCGTTCGTGCTGAAGTACCGCCTGAACCAGACGCCGCAGGAGATGGCGGCGTTCGAGGGCGACTCGCGGAAGATGTTCTCGGGTACCGCCCGGCCGCGGCCGCCGTCGCCGCAGGACTCCGCCGCCACGCTGGCGCCGCAGATCGCCGACGCGCGCGCCGCGTTCGCGCTCGTGCGTGCCCGGGCGCAGGCGTGGCACATCGATCCGGACCGCATCGGCATGGTGGGCTTTTCCGCCGGCGCCATGCTGACGATGGCAACCACGCTGCACGGCAAGGACGCGAAGCCCGCGTTCATCGGCGACATCTACGGGCCGCTGGCCGCCGTCACCGTGCCGGCCGACGCGCCGCCGCTGTTCATCGCGCTGGCGGCGGACGATCCGCTGTTCGGCAACGGCGGCTTCGGCCTCATCGACAGCTGGCGCGCAGCCAAACGCCCCGTCGAGTTCCACCTGTTCGAACAGGGCGGCCACGGCTTCGGCATGTACCAGAAGACGACCACCAGCACGGGCTGGTTCGACGCCTTCTCGCGCTGGCTGGGCATGCACGGCTATCTGAAGCGCAAGGCCTGACGCTCACACCATGCCGAGGCCCTTGCGGATGGCCGAATCCACCGGGGCCGCCGGCATGAAGCGGCGCAGCTTGCTCAGGATGGACGCCTGGCCCGGTGGCGTCCGGCGCATCTTCCAGCGCCCCAGTGCCGCATCGACGATCGTCCTGGCCACGCCATCCGGATCCGGTGCCTTGCCGACGTTGGCGGCGATGGCGCGGGACACGGTGTCGCGCTCCTTGTCGTAGGCGGCGATCGCGGACGCGGCGCGCGGCGCGTTGGCGTCCAGGCCGGTTTTCGTGTACGCCGGCTCGACCAGCACGACACGGATACCGAAGGTGCGCACTTCATGATCCAGCGTCTCGGACAGGCCTTCGACGGCATGCTTCGAGGCCGCATACAGCCCCATGTAGGGCGCGGGCAGGAATCCCAGCACGGAACTGAGGTTGACGATCCGGCCCGCGCGCTGGCGGCGCATGACGGGCAATACGGCCTGGATCGTGCGCAGCGTGCCGAACACGTTCGTGTCGAACAACGCCTGCGCCTGGGCGATCGACGTTTCTTCCACGGCGCCGACGAGAGACATGCCGGCATTGTTCACCAGCACGTCGATGCGTCCGGCGCGGGACTCGACGAGGCGCATGGCCTGGTCGACGGAAGCGGCGTCGCGCACGTCCATCTCCACGAGCTGCACGCCGGGGATGGCAACGGCGGTCGCGCTGCTGCGCACCGTACCGTAGACCTGGCAACCGGCCGCCACGAACCGTTCCGCGGCCGCCCGCCCGATGCCGGATGAGACACCGGTCACGACTACGACTTTTTTACTCGACATGTCATTCTCCTTCAATTGATGGGTTCAAGGCCATGCTTGACCGTCGCCGGCGCGTGTGCCTGCGCCGGGGCCGGTTTGATGCGGAACCAGATCGCGTACATCGCGGGCAGGAACACGAGGGTCATGACGGTGCCGGCGAACGTCCCGCCGATCAGCGTGTAGGCCAGCGTGCCCCAGAACACGGAATGCGTCAGCGGGATGAACGCCAGCATCGCCGCCAGCGCCGTCAGGATGACGGGACGCGCCCGCTGCACCGTCGCCTCGACGACGGCGTCGAATTGCGTCAACCCCTCCGCCAGGTTGTGCTCGATCTGCCCGATCAGGATCAGCGTATTGCGCATCAGGATGCCCGACAGGGCCACCAGGCCGACCAGCGCATTGATGCCGAACGGCTGGTGGAACAGCAGCAGCGTGGGCACGACGCCGATCAGGCCCAGGGGACTGGTCGCGAACACCATGATCATCGACGCGATCGAGCGCACCTGGAAGATGATGATCAACAGGGTCAGCGCGACCATGATCGGAAACAGCGGCAACAGGGCCGCATTCGCCTTGCCGGCCTCCTCGATCGAACCCGCCATCTCCAGCTTGTAGCCGGGCGGCAGCGCCGCGGCGATCGGTTGCAGCTTCTTCCACATCACCGTCGACACGTCCGGCGGCTGCAGGTCGTCGGCGATGTCGCCGCGAATCGTGATCGTCGGCATGCGGTCGCGCCGGCGCAGCACCGGCTCTTCCGGACGGACATCCACCGTGCCGACCTGCGCCAGCGGGATGCGCTGGCCGGCGGCGCCGACTAATGTGAACGCACCCAGTTTGGCCGGATCGAGGCGGACGTCGCCGGCCGCGCGCGCCACCACCTGCACGGAACGGATGTCCTCGCGCACGGCGGTGACGGGCACGCCGCTCAGCAGGAATTGCAGCTGCTGCGCGACGCCGTTCGACGTCAGGCCGACGGCCTGCAGGCGGTCCTGGTCGAGCGTGAAGTGCAAGGTCGGCACGCGGGTGCCCCAGTCCGTGTTCACGGTGCGCATCTGCGGGCTGGCGCGCAGGACGTTTTCGACCTGGCCGGCGATGGCGCGCAGCGTGTCGCGGTCAGGGCCCGACAGGCGGAACGCGACCGGATACGGCGAATACGGCCCGAACACCAGTTGCGTAACGCGCACCCGGGCTTCCGGCGCCAGGCCGTCCGCGATGGCGGCGCGCAGGCGCAGCTTGAGGGCGTCCCGTTCCGCCTCGCCGTCGGTGCGGATCACGATCTTGGCGAACGATGGATCCGGCAACTCCGGCGACATCGCCAGGTAGAAGCGCGGCGCGCCCTGGCCGATATACGACGTCACGATCTTCGCTTCCTTCTGGCGCGCCAGCCAGGCCTCGACCTTCGCCGCCGCCGCCGACGTGCGTTCGATCGACGTCCCGTAAGGCATCTGCACTTCGACCAGCACTTCCGGCCGGTCGGACGTCGGGAAGAACTGCTTCTTGACGACGGCCATGCCGGCGCCGGCCAGCCCGAACGTGCCGACCACGATCAGCGCGACCAGCCATTTGCGGCGAATCACGGTGCCCAGCACGCGCCGGAACCGGTTGTAGTTCGGCGTGTCATAGATGGCATGATGCCCACCTTCGACCTTCGGAATCTCCGGCAGCAGCTTCACACCAAGATACGGCGTGAACACGACCGCGACCACCCACGACGTGACCAGCGCGATGCCGACGATCCAGAACATGTTGCTCGTGTATTCGCCAGCCGTCGACCGTGCGAAGCCGTTCGGCATGAAGCCGATCGCCGTGACGAGCGTCCCGGACAGCATCGGCGCCGCCGTGTGGCTCCATGCATAGGCCGATGCCTGCACGCGGTTGTAACCCTCTTCCATCTTCACGACCATCATCTCGATGGCGATAATGGCGTCGTCGACCAGCAGGCCCAGCGCCAGGATCAGGGAACCAAGCGTGATGCGGTCGAAGTTCTTGCCCGTGGCCCCCATCACGATGAAGACGGCGGCCAGGGTCAGCGGCACGGCCGCCGCGACCACCAGCCCCACGCGCCAGCCCATGCTCACGAAGCAGACGACCATCACGACGAGCAGCGCGACGAAGAACTTGACCATGAATTCATTGACGGCGCCGCTGATGTTCACGGCCTGGTCGGTGACCTTCGTCAGGCTCGCGCCCAGTGGCATGTGCCCGTTGATGGCAGTCACCTCGGCGTCCAGCGCCTTGCCCAGGTCGAGTCCGTTCCAGCCGTCGCGCATCACGACGCCCAGCAGCAGCGCGGGTTCGCCGTTATTCCGGATCAGGAACGTCGCCGGATCCTCGTAGCCGCGCTCCACCGTCGCGACGTCGGACAACTTGAGGGTGCGGCCTTGCGCCACGATGGGCGTCTCGCGGATCTTCCGCAATTCGTCGAACGCGCCGTCCAGGCGCAGGAACACCTGCGAGCCCCTGGTGTCGATCGAACCGGCCGGCGTCAGCACGTTCTGCGCGTGCAGCGCCGCGAAGATATCCTGCGGGGCGATGCCGAGCGTGGCCAGGCGTTCATGCGAGAACGACACGAAGATGCGCTCGGCCCGTTCGCCGATGATGTCGACCTTCTTGACGCCGGCCACGTGCAGCAGTCGCTGGCGCAACGCTTCCGCGTCGCGCACGAGCTTGCGCTGGGGTTCGCCCCTGGCCTTCAATGCGTACAGCGCGAACGTGACGTCCGCGTATTCGTCGTTCACCATCGGGCCGATCACGCCGTCCGGCAGTTCGGCCTGAGCATCGTGCAGCTTCTTGCGCGCCTGGTAGAACTGGTCCGGCACGGCGGCGGGCGGCGTGCTGTCCTGCAAGGTCACGGTCGTGAACGCGAGGCCCGGGCGGGTAAAGGTCTCGCTGCGGTCGTAGTAGCGCAATTCCTGCATGCGCTTTTCCAGCGGCTCGGCCACCTGGTCCTGCATTTCCTGGGCGGTGGCCCCGGGCCAGGCCGTGACCACGGTCATCGTTTTCACCGTGAACGGCGGATCTTCGGCGCGGCCCAGCTTCAGGAAGGCGAGCACGCCGGCCAGCGATATCAACAGGATCAAAAACAGCGTGACGGACCGTTCGCGCACGGCCAGCGCCGACAGGTTGAAACGGCTCACTGCGCGGCTCGTTTCACTGCTCGTTTTGTGGCTCGCTTCACTGCTCGATTCGCGGCTCATTGCGCACCTCCCGCGTGCGTCCCGGCGGCGGAGGCGACCATCTGCGGTGCGCCATCGATACGCACGGCGTCGCCATCGCGCAGCAGGTGGGCTCCCAGTGCGATCACGCGATCGCCAGTCTTCAGCTCGCCTTCCACGCGCGCCGTGTCATCGCCGATGCCGCGCACCCGCACGCCACGCCACGCCACGCGGGCCGGGTTGCCCGATACGACCCACACGCCGGCGCCCTTGCCTGCATCGAACACGGCGCCGGCCGGCACCTGCAACCCCGCGGCCACGTCGGCGCCATCCCCCGCCAGGCGCACGGTCACCGTCGCGCCCAGCGGGGCCGCCGCCAGCGCGCCGTCGAGCACGTATCGCGCTTCATACGTGCGCGTCAGACGATCGGCGGCATCCGCAAGCTGCCTGAGTCGCGCGCCGCCGCTGAGGTTATCGCTGCCGTACAACCTGGCCTGTGCCTGCGAACCCAGCTGTGGCCGCACCGTTTCGGGCAACTGCACGATCGCCTCGCGCGCGCCCGCATGGGCGAGACGCACGACGGGCTGGCCGGCGGCGACGACCTGGCCCGGCTCCGCCAGCGTGTCGACGACGACGCCATCGGCATCCGCCACGAGCACGGCATAGCTGGCCGCATTCCTGGCGACGTCGTACTGGGCTTCGGCGGCGCTCAACTGGGCCCGGGCCGAGTCGGCGGCAGCCTTGTACTGGTCGTAGGCGGAGGCCGAGACCGCCCCGTCCGCCACGAGGTCACGGTAACGGGCTTCGTCGTCGATCGCTTGCCTGGCGCGGACGCGCGCGGCGGTGACCGCGTCCGCCTGCGCATGCGCCTGCAGGCCGAGGTCGATCGGATCGATGCGCATCAGCGGCTGGCCCTGGCGGACGGCCTGGCCGACGTCGACCAGCCGCCGCAACACCTTGCCCGACACGCGGAAGCCCAGGTCGGTCTGGACGCGGGCGCCGACGACGCCGGTGAAGGAACGGGTCGTGGTGGACGCGTTCTGGACGAGCGCCGTCTCGACGAGGGGCGCTTGCGTGCGCGGATCGGACACTGGTTTGTCGCCGCACGCCGCCAGGGCGATCGGCAACAGATAAAGGAAATGGGTACGGCGTGAGCGAATGGACATGGGAGGCTCCCTCAGGCAGGAAAGCCTCCATTTTTCTACTAGTGACCAAATAAGTCAATAGTCACAACCGTTATTTTATGGTGCCAGGCTCCTGAGCACGAGGCTCGACAGATGCTGCGCGGCATCCTGTGCATGGTCGAGGTTGTATTGCAACAGCACCGGGTTGATATAGGGCTTCATGACGAGGCAGATGGCGCCGGTTGCCTCGTCGAGCGGCGTCTTGCGTTCGAACTCGCCCGATTCGCGCCCTTCCCGGATAATGTTCGCGACGCGTTCCTCGACATAGCGCTCATACGCCTGGACCGATGGCCAGGGCTCCAGCGCGGCGGTCGTGGCGATGTCATACAGCTTGCGGTCTTCGAAGAACAGCTGCGATCCCGCGTCGACGAAGGCCTTGAACATGCGGCGGAAACGGTCCGACGCGCTGGAAGCGTCCACGATGGCGGCATCGACGGTACGGCGCATCTCGGCGATACGGTTGGCGCAGATGACTTCGCCGATCGCCTGCTTCGAATCGAAGAACTTGTAGATATAGGCCTTGGAAAAACCGATAGCCCTGGCCAGGTCCGAGACTGTCGTTTTTTCATAGCCGTAGCGCTTGAAGTACTCCGTCGCGGCCTCGACGATCTGGGTGCGGACATCGTGGTCGGACGGGCCGCGGGATTGGGGGGTGGGGTTGGGTGCTTTGGTCATGGCGATAGCTTAGCGTGATGAAACAGGGTTTGACAAATTGTGACTAGTGCGTATTATGGTCACTCGTCACCAACTTTTTCAAGGATACACCATGTCCACCACGCGCTTGCTCACCGCAGCCGCGCTTACCKTCCTGGCAACAGGTTGCGCCGTTGGTCCCGCCTACCATCGTCCCGTTACGCCACTGCCGGAGCGGTATGTCGGCCAGGCCGCCTTCCCGCAAGCCGGCGCGGCGCCCACCACCGCCGGGCTGGCGGCGTGGTGGAATGGATTCGACGACCCCGCCCTTGCCCGTTACGTATCGCTGGCCCTGGCCGGGAACCTCGACCTTGCCCAGGCCGCGGCACGCGTCGCCCAGGCGCGTGCCGGTCTCGGTGCCGCCGATGCGGCGCTGCTGCCGTCCGGCGCCGTTACCGGCTCGGCCGCGCGTGCGCACCAGTCCGCGGAGACGCCGCTCGGCCGGGTACTCGCTGCCACGCCCGCCAATGAGCGCTGGGGCAACGCCTATGACGCGAACGTGTCGGCCAGCTGGGAAATCGACATCGCGGGCGGCCTGCGCCGGGGCCGCGAGGCCGCGCTGGCCGATGCCGAGGCCGCACAGGCCGGCGCCGTCGCGGCCCGGCTCATGGTCGCCGCCCAGACGGCGGACATCTATATCCGCATCCGTGGCCTGCAGGCGCGCCTCGACATCGCCCAGCGCCAGGCCGCAACGCGGCAGGAACTGCTCGCGAAGGTGAAGCTGTTGTATGGCAAGGGTGTCGCGCCCGAGTACCAGGTTCGTCAGGCCGAAGGCGAACTGGCGCAGGCCGAGGCCGGCATCCCCGTGCTCCAGGCCGGCCTGGATGCCGCATCGAATGCGCTGGACATCATGCTCGGCACCGCGCCGGGCACGCATCGCGCCGAATTGCAGGCCCCCGTCGCGATTCCCGCCGCGCCGCGGATGGGCGGGATGGGCACCCCGGCGGACCTGCTGCGGCGCCGGCCCGACCTGATCGCCGCCGAGCGGCAGGTGGCCGCCGCCAATGCGCGTATCGGCGAAGCGATGGCGGAATACTATCCGCACTTCTCGCTCGGCGCCCTGCTCGGCAGTGCCACGACGCTCGGCAGCGGCAACCTGTTCAGCGGTGGCGCGAGCCAGGCATCGGCCGTGCTCGGCCTGCGCTGGCGCCTGTTCGACTTCGGCCGCATCGATGCGCAGATCGGGCAGGCCAAAGGCCGCGAAGCGGAATCGCTCGCCGCTTACCGGCTCGCCGTGCTGCATGCGACGGAAGATGTCGAGAACGCGTTTTCCGCGCTGCTCAACCACGAGCAGCAGGCGGCCGTCCTCGCGCGCGGCGAAGACGCCCTCACACGCGCCCGCGCGTCATCGTTCGCCGCCTACCAGCGCGGCGCCGCGAGCCTGATCGACGTCCTGCGTGCCGACGAGACGCTGCTGCAGACGGCGGACGCCCGCGCGCAGGCGCAAACGGACGCCGCGCGCGCGGCCGTCGCGGCCTACAAAGCGCTAGGCGGTGGATGGGAACCGGACGCCGGGAAGAAGGATGCGGGGAAGACCGCAGTGCTGCATGACGCCGCGCCGCCCAAATCGTCCTGACCCGCGCAGATCACGCGCGGGCACGCCGCGTCATTGCACGGCCGTCAACGTCACGTCGAACACGAGGCCCGCGTTCGGCGGAATCGAACCTTTGCCGCTCGCGCCATAGCCCATGCTGGACGGGATCAGCAGCGTGCGCTTGCCGCCCACCAGCATGCCGGCTACGCCCTGGTCGAAGCCCTGGATCACCTAGCCCTGCCCGACCGTGAACGAGAACGAGCCGCTGTCGAACTGCGTGCCCTTGTGGTCGACCGCCGTGTCGCTGTACAACCACCCCGTATAGGTCACGGTCGCGGTCTTGCCGCTCGAGGCGGCGGCGCCGGTGCCGACGACGACGTCCGTCGCCGTGAACTGGGCCGGATTGGCGACGGCAACCGTGCTCGACGACGAGCCGCCGCCCCCACCGCCGCATCCGGCAAGGCTGAGAACGGCGACGAAGGCGGCGACGGAGAGAGCGGCGCAGGAAGACTTCAGTTTCATTGGATCCTTGGTGATGGATTGATTTATACGGGGAAAATAATCTTACCCCAGCTTCATACTCAAGGATCTTTACACGATTTTTTGTTTGTTACAGCCGCCGTTCGTGTAGCATAAATGCGAAAGCTAGGAAATCCGATGCCTTACCAGTCCACGCTCGCCTTCGACACGTTCGGACGCGGCAGCCGCGACATCACGGCGGCCGTCGCCGACGTCGTCGCCCGCTCCGGCATCCGCTGCGGGCTCGCACACGTGTTCGTCCAGCACACGAGCTGTTCCCTCCTGATCACGGAAAATGCCGACCCCGACGTGCGCCACGACCTGGAAACCATCATCAGGCGCCTCGTGCCGGATGGCGACCCCGCTTACCAGCACGACACGGAAGGCCCGGACGACATGGCCGCGCACGCGCGCACGATGCTGACGTCCAMGGGCGTCACCGTGCCGGTGGGAGACGGACGCCTGCTGCTCGGAACATGGCAAGGGATCTACCTGTGGGAACATCGGGTGGCCGAACATCATCGCAACGTCGTCGTCACGGTACTCGGGGACTGAAATACCGGGCCTCCGCGCACCTTCGCGCGTCTCCGGTATGATGCGGGGATGAATCGTCGGGCAATACCTCGAAACCGTACGGCCGATGCACAAGCAATTCATCGAGCCGACCAAGCGCCACGCCGACGTCATCCTGCCCCACGGCGCGAACGACCCTGCGGTCGACGTCATCACCACCAAGGTGGCGAGCGTCATCGGGCAACTCAGGTCGTCATGATGCGTTCGTGATCCTGCGCGCCATCAGAGCGACACGCCGATCGTCAGCGTGACGGCGTAGCCGTTGACGGGATCCCCGCTGACGGACGCCATCCGCGGTGCAGGGCGACCGCATTTCGCGCCGCCAGACTGCATCTCGCGCCGCCAGCCGGCGCTTCGTCGCATGGCTGCCCGGCGTGGCGCGGGCACTGGCAAAGTGGCTCCAACTCAACCAATCACGGAGCCGACCATGCTGATCCAGATCCTGACCCACACCCCGCTCTACGTCTGGGCGATCCTCGCCTTCCTCGTCAACCGCGGCGTGAACGCCATGCGCGACCGTGAGATCGAAATGCG
Source organism: Massilia sp. P2_C2 (assembly GCF_056404615.1). Classification (NCBI taxonomy): domain Bacteria; kingdom Pseudomonadati; phylum Pseudomonadota; class Betaproteobacteria; order Burkholderiales; family Oxalobacteraceae; genus Massilia; species Massilia sp. P2_C2. The sequence continues at coordinate 17,173 of NZ_JBFUDR010000064.1, forward strand.
CAGGCTCGTCATCATTCCCGCCGTGATGTTGATCCTGTCGCTGCAAGACATCGGCACGAAATTCGGCCTGGGTGGCTGGGCGCTGGCTGCATGGGCATTGACGACCGCCGCGGCGGCGCTGCTGACCGGGCTGTCCGGCAGCACACGCGTCGCCGTCGGTGCCACCCCAGGCACCGTGCGTGTGCGCGGCAGCCGCCTCCCGCTCGTGATGATGCTGGCCGTGTTCTTCACCAAGTACGTGGCATCCGTCACGCTGGCCGTCGCGCCGCAACTGCGCCACGACACGCTGTTCGTGGTCGCCGTATGCGCCCTGTTCGGTGTCTACAACGGCTGGTTCGTCGGCCGGCTGGCAGGTGACCTGGCGGCCTGGCGCACGCTGCCGGCCCGCGCGGCGCTGGCCGCCTGACGGTCAGCTGAACCCGACCCCGCGCGCCATCATGGCCGCGAAAATCGGGATCAGCGCGAACACGTGGATCTCCAGCAGCATCTGGCGGCGCAGCGCGCCGACTTCTTCCAGCGGCGGGACGAACGCGGCATCCGCCTTCGCCAGTTTTTGCCAGGCGAGGATGCGCAGGGTGGGCCGGATCGAGATCAGGCCCACGGCGGCGAAGGCGCCGATCTTGGCCCAGAACATCGGGTTGTGCATATAGAATTCCGCCCCCTTCGCGCCATATTTCACGCGCAGGAAGCCGACGACGAGGATCGCCAGCGCCATCACGCCATACGCGGCGTCGAAGCGCCCCAGCAAGCGCACGGTCTGCGGCGACATCGCGGCGGGCCGCATCAGCGCCAGTTCGGCGGCCAGCACGGACGCGATGCCGAACACGATCAGGTGGTGGAGGATGGCGAGCACGAGGTCGGTCATGATGCGGTCGCTGATAGTGATGGGATGTCAACTGTAGCGACACGCCCCCGCCATGTCAAAGTACGTAGGGTGGGCCCCCCTGTGTCCACGCGTGACGTTCGCGTCACGTTGGCGTCCGCGTGGGCACGTTTCATTTGAGGGCCCCCGGCCTCAAATGCCCACCCTACAGGTCCGTAGCGACAGGTCCGAACGCCATGTCAAAAATCAGCGCAACATCGACTCCCACACCTTCTGCAGGCGCTTGGACGACACCGGCATCGGCGTGCGCAGCTCCTGCGCGAACAGCGAGACGCGCAGCTCTTCCAGCATCCAGCGGAACTCGATCATGCGCGGATCGAGGTTCTTCAGCGGCTGGTTCTTCGCGGTGCGCTGGAACTGCGATGCGGCCGTTTGCCACTCGGCCATCAGCTGCGCGTCGCGCGCCGGGTTCCCGCGCAGCTTTTCCAGGCGCACGTTCATCGCCTTCAGGTAGCGCGGGAAGTGCGCCAACTGGCTGTACTCCGTCTCGGCCACGAAGCGCTTGTGGATCAGGCCTTGCAACTGCGCCTGCATGTCGCTGGCGACGGCCGGCGGCAGGCCCTGCAGGCGCTTCGGCAGGCCGTGGAACTCCGCGAGGATCTGGCCCACGAGACGCGCGGTCTCGTTGATCAACAGGCCGATGCGGCCCTTGCCCTCGTCCCTGCGCTTGTTGAACGAAGCCGCGTCGTGCGGCAGCGGATCCTGCAGGCAGGCGATGTCGAGGGCCTTGCCCACGATCTGCTCGCGCAGCTCGTCCGGCGAACCGACCGACATGAACTGCATGCCCATCTGCTGCAGGCCCGGCACGTTTTTTTCCGCGAACTTGAGCTGGTCCTTGAACTGCAGCGCGAACAGGCGGCGCATGCCGATGCGGTGCGTGCGCGCCGCGACGTTCGGGTCGTCGAAGACCTCGAGGTCGCAGTGCGTGCCCTTGTCGACGAGCGCGGGGAAGCCGATCAGCGTGATCTTCCCTTGCGTGATTTCCAGCAGTTCCGGCAGCTCGCCGAAGGTCCAGCCCGTGATGTTCGTGTGGGCGCTGGCCGGCGCCGGTGCGGACGGTACGGGCGCCGGTGCGCCCTTCCCTTTCGCGGCGGGCGCCGGCGCGGGTGCCGCCTGCGTAACGAGCGGCTTCGCCCCCGCCTGGCCGGCGGCCGGCGTGGTCTCCGCCATGCGCTGGAAGCTCTGACGCGCCTGGCCGCCCAGCTCCGCCTGCAACGTGGCCAGGTTGCGTCCCATGTCGAGCTGGCGGCCGTGTTCGTCCACGACCTTGAAATTCATGAACAGGTGCGCGGGCAGGGTCTCCAGCTTGAAGTCCGTCGTCATCACCCGCACGCCGGTCTGGGCGTGGATGTCGGCAATGAGTGCGTCGATCAGGTCGCCGCGGCCGAAGCGCACCGGGTCCTCGTTGCGTTCGAAGAAGCGCGCGGCATACTCCGGCAGCGGCACGCAGTGGCGGCGCAGCTTTTGCGGCAGCGATTTCAACAGCAGCTGCACCTTCTCCTTCAGCATGCCCGGCACGAGCCAGTCCGCACGCTCGCGCGGGATCTGGTTCAGTGCGAACAGCGGCACGGTCAGGGTGACGCCGTCGCGCGGGCTGCCCGGCTCGAAGTGGTACGTGAGGCCCATCTCGATGCCGGTCACGTTCATCGTCTTCGGGAACAGCTCCGTCGTGACGCCCGCCGCCTCGTGGCGCATCAGCTCTTCGCGGTTCAGGTACAGGAGCTTCGGGTTGTCGCGCGACGCATCCTTGTACCACTTTTCGAAACCGGCGCCGTTCACGACGTCCGACGGGACTTCCTTATCGTAGAACGCATGGATCAGCTGGTCGTCCACGAGCACGTCCAGGCGGCGCGACTTGTGCTCGAGGTTCTCGATTTCCTTGATCAGCTTGTGGTTGTGGGCGAAGAACTGGGAACGCGTCTCGTAATCGCCGCCCACGAGCGCGTCGCGGATGAAGATCTCGCGTGCCTCCGCCGGATTGTGCTGCGCATAGTTGATGCGACGCTGGCTGTACACGACGATGCCGTACAACGTGGCACGCTCGCTGGCCGTGACCTGCGCCGTGCGCTTTTCCCAGCGCGGCTCGCCCCACGATTTCTTCAGCAGGTGCGCGCCAATCTTCTCGACCCACTCCGGCTGGATCTGGGCGATGCAGCGCGCGTACAGGCGCGTCGTCTCGACCAGTTCCGCCGCCATGATCCATTTGCCGGCCTTCTTGCCCAACGTGGAACCGGGCCAGATGTGGAACTTGATGCCGCGCGCGCCGAGGTAGGCACCACCGGAAGCCGTGCCGCCTTCCTCTTCCATCTTGAAACCGATGTTGCCGAGCAGGCCAGTGAGCAGCGCCATGTGCAACTGCTCGTACGTGGCGGGCGCGTCGTTCAGGCGCCAGCCCTGCTCCTTCACGATGGTGAGCAGTTGCGAGTGCACGTCGCGCCACTCGCGCAGGCGCACCTGCGACAGGAAGTTTTCGCGGCAGTTGTCCTGCAGCTGGCGGTTCGTTTTCTTGTGCTCGATGGCCTGCTCGAACCAGCGCCAGATCTTCAGGAAGCCCAGGAATTCGCTCTTCTCGTCGGCGAATTTCTTGTGCTTCTCGTCGGCCTGCTGCTGGTATTCCATGGGCCGGTCGCGCGGGTCCTGCACGGACAATGCGGACGCAATGATCAGCATCTCCGTCAGGCACACGTTGTCGACGGCGGCCAGGATCATGCGGCCGACGCGCGGGTCGAGCGGCAGCTTGGCCAGCTTGCGGCCCATGCCCGTGAGTTCGTTGGCGTCGTCGACGGCGCCCAGTTCCTGCAGCAGCTGGTAGCCGTCGGCGATGGCGCGGCCCTGCGGCGGTTCGACGAACGGGAACGTCTCCACGTCCGTCAGGTGCAGGGACTTCATGCGCAGGATGACGGCCGCCAGCGACGAGCGCAGGATCTCCGGGTCCGTGAATTTCGGCCGCTGCGCGAAATCGTCTTCCTCGTACAACCGGATGCAGACGCCGTCCGCGACGCGGCCGCAGCGGCCCGCGCGCTGGTTCGCCGCGGCCTGCGAGATCGCCTCGATCTGCAGCTGCTCGACCTTGTTGCGGTAGCTGTAGCGTTTTACGCGCGCCAGGCCGGCATCCACGACGTAGCGGATGCCGGGCACCGTCAGCGACGTCTCGGCCACGTTCGTGGCCAACACGATGCGGCGCGCGTTCGTCGTGCGGAACACGCGGTCCTGTTCTTCGACCGAGAGACGCGCGAACAGCGGCAGGATCTCCACATGCGGCGGATGGTGTTTTCTCAGCGCCTCGGCGCAGTCGCGGATCTCGCGCTCGCCCGGCAGGAACACGAGGACGTCGCCCTGGCCCAGGCGGCACAACTCGTCGACGCCGTCGACGACGGCATCCATCAGGTCGCGCTTGTCGCGCGCGGCCTGCGCCTTCGATACCGATTTACCGTCGGCGGCAGGTGCGAACTCCTGGTCGCGTTCCACCGGACGATAGYGCACCTCGACCTTGTACAGGCGGCCCGACACTTCGATGACGGGCGCCGGCTTCTCCGGCGTGCCGAAGTGGCGCGCGAAGCGGTCGGCGTCGATCGTCGCGGACGTGATGATCACCTTCAGGTCCGGCCGGCGCGGCAGGATCTGCTTCAGGTAGCCGAGCAGGAAGTCGATGTTCAGGCTGCGCTCGTGCGCCTCGTCGATGATGATCGTGTCGTAGGCCTTGAGCAGCGGGTCGGTCTGCGTCTCGGCCAGCAGGATACCGTCCGTCATCAGCTTGACCCAGGCGCCCGACGACAGCGTGTCGTTGAAGCGGACCTTGTAGCCCACGTGCTCGCCCAGCGGCGAACCCAGTTCGTACGCGATACGCTTCGCGGTCGACGACGCGGCGATGCGGCGTGGCTGCGTGTGGCCGATCATGCCCTTCCCGCCGCGGCCCAGCTCCAGGCAGATCTTCGGCAGCTGCGTCGTCTTGCCCGAACCCGTTTCGCCGGACACGATCACGACCTGGTTCGCCATCAACGTCTTCGCGATCTCCTCGCGCCGGCCCGAGACGGGCAGGTCTTCCGGGAAGGTGATGGGCGGGAGGGGATTGCGTTGGGCCTCCTCGCGCGCGGCGCGGTCCGGGCGCGGGCGCGCTTCGCCGTCACGCTGGCGCGGCGGGCGTTCCTGCGCACCTGCACCACCTTCAGCGCGCGGCGCGCGTTTGTGCCCCTGCGTCTGCGCCTGTGCGAGCGCACTCGCGAGCGCGCCCTCGCGCGCGGGCGGACGTGGGCCGCGACGGGCGTCGCCGCGCGATTGCGAGGAGCGGTCGGGGGAAGCGGCGCGCGCCGGGTTCGGCGTGGGCTTGTTACTCTGTTCAGACATTGATTTTTACGAGGATTTGGTGCGCAAGTCGCGCAGCGAATTATAATGCGGCAAATGGAAAACCCTACCCAATTCGTCCAGTGGCTGCGCTCCGTCGCGCCGTATATTCACGCCTTTGGCGGCAAGACTTTCGTCGTCGCTTTCCCCGGTGAACTGGTCGCAGCCGGTGCGCTGCCCGTACTCGCGCAAGACCTGTCGCTGCTGGTCGGACTCGGCATCCGCGTCGTGCTCGTGCACGGCTCGCGGCCCCAGGTCGCCGAACAGCTGGCGCTGCGCAACGTCGCGGGACGCTTCCACAACGGCGTGCGCGTCACCGACAGCGCGGCGATGGAATGCGCGAAGGAAGCCGCCGGCGAACTGCGCCTGGACATCGAGGCCGCGTTCAGCCAGGGTTTGCCCAACACGCCGATGTCGAATGCGCACATCAGCATCGTCTCCGGCAACTTCGTCACCGCCCGCCCGCTCGGCGTGATCGACGGCGTCGACCACGAACTGACGGGCGTCACGCGCAAGGTCGCCGCCGTCAAGATCCAGCCCATCCTGGAGACCGAGGACAACATCGTCCTGCTGTCGCCGCTGGGCTTCTCGCCGACCGGCGAGGTGTTCAACCTGACGATGGAAGACGTGGCGGTGTCCGCCGCGATCGCCCTGCATGCCGAAAAGCTCATCTTCATCACCGAGACGCCGCTGATGAAGGATGCCGGCGGCGGCGACATTCGCGAACTGTCGTCGCACCAGGCCGAGGCCGTGCTGCAGGCGGGCTTTTTGCCGAACGACGCCTCGTTCTACCTGCAGCACGCGATCAAGGCCTGCAACAGCGGCGTCGACCGCGCCCACATCATCCCGTTCTCGCTGGACGGCTCCGCACTGCTGGAACTGTTCACCCACGACGGCGTGGGCACGATGATCACGCACGAAAACCTGGAAAGCCTCCGTCAGGCCACAATTGAGGACGTCGGCGGAATTATCAAGCTCATCGAACCGCTGGAAGCGGACGGCACGCTGGTGAAGCGTCCACGCGAGCTGATCGAACGCGAGATCGAGCAATTCTCCGTGATCGAGCACGACGGCGTCATCTTCGGCTGCGCCGCGCTCTACCCGTTCCCGGAATCGAAGATGGCGGAAATGGCCTGCCTGACGATCAGCCCCGAAGCGCAGACCCAGGGCGACGGCGAGCGCATCCTGAAACACATGGAAAACCGCGCCCGCGCGGCCGGCATGACGAAGCTGTTCGTGCTGACCACGCGCACGTCGCACTGGTTCAAGAAGCGCGGCTTCATGCCGGCGACCGTCGACGACCTGCCCAAGGACCGCGCGCACATGTACAACTGGCAACGCAGGTCGCAGATCCTGATCAAGCCGCTGTGACGCCGGGCCGGCTTTTGCGGCTGGCCTTATAATCCCATTTTTCAGATACGAACCAGGAGCAAGAACATGGCCCGCACCGTCCACTGCATCAAACTGAACAAGGAAGCCGAAGGCCTGGCCTTTCCGCCGTACCCGGGCGAACTGGGCAAGCGGATCTACGAAAGCGTGTCGAAGGAAGCCTGGGATGGCTGGCTCAAGCACCAGACCATGCTGATCAACGAAAACCGCCTGAACATGGCCGACGCACGCGCCCGCAAATACCTGGCGACGCAGATGGAACGCCATTTCTTCGGCGAAGGCGCCGACGAGGCCGCCGGCTACGTTCCCCCGACCGCCTGATCATGTAGGGTGGGCGGCCCTCCGCCCACGCGTGACGCATGCGAATTGTTGGCGTTACGCGTGGGCACGGAGTGCCCACCCTACATTACATCTGCCTGCACTGGCGCAACTCGCACCGCGCCATGAACACTTTCCCGCTCAGTTTCCCGTCCTCGCAGCGCATCCGATAGACCTCGACAGGCCCCGGCTGCGTGATCAGCGCGGCGCCCTGCCCGCCCGTACACCCTTGCTGCTTTGCCATCTTCTCGACGGTCGCCGACGACACGCCCGTGCGGAACGGGATCGTCTCGACGGCCGGCGCAGAACCGGCCGCGGCCACGGGGGCAGCCGGCGCGGCCGGCGGCGGCATCTGCTTGTGGAACATGGAACAGCCGCCCAGCAGCGCGACGGCCACGCCAACGAACGCCAGGCGGTTCATGCCGTGCCGCCCGTTCAGAAGGTCAGCGACTTGACGCCGTCGCCCGTGCCCAGCAGGCAGACGTCGGCGCCGCGGCGGGCGAACAGGCCGACGGCGATCACGCCGACGATCTGGTTGATCTCCGATTCCAGCGCCACCGGATCCGTGATGGCGAGACCCGCCACGTCCAGGATGTAGCCGCCGTTGTCGGTGACGAACGC
>NZ_JBFUDR010000065.1:0-24429 GCF_056404615.1 Massilia sp. P2_C2
GGATCAAATCGTACAGAATGGCTGCCGTCGGCACGCCGGTGCCCAGCCTGGCCACGCTGGTCACGGCATCGTCGCTCAATCCTTCGAACAGGCTCGTGATCAACACATAGTCCGGTGCAAGGCTGGCAATGAATGCCTCGCGCAGCAGTTCGGCACTCTCCCGGCGCCACCTGTTTGCCGGACTCAGGCTGTCGACCGGGCCGGGGGCCTCCCACACGCGGATATTCTGCGGCGGAAGCAGGGTGGCAAATGCCGCACGCAAGGAATCGATCGCATCGGGAAAGGCCCCATTCAGTACGAGTACGATGTCGTGTTCGCCGCGCTGGCGAACGAGCGCCTGCGTCAGCGAAAACGTGTAGCGGCCGATCCCGCGGTTACGCGAACCCGGGGCCTGGGCACCCTGCATGTCGATGATAATGCGCATGTAAGCCTGATTCCGCTTTGTGCTGACGACTCAAAAACGACGAATGATGCGCTCACCCAACGTAGTGCACCTCGACGCCCAGGTTCACGATTTCCTGATACGGACCAGGATCGTCCCCGGTTGCCTGGCCTGGTACGAGCAGTACGTCGCCGGCACGGAATGCCACCGGCTCATCCTGCAACGCCGACACGGGACAATCCATTGCCGCCAGGGTGAACGTGCGTGCATACAGATACGCCCCACCCGGTGCGCGACGCACCGGTTCGATCCTGAAGCTTTCCGGCGGCTTGACCAGGATGTCCTGCAGGCGGCCATACGCCCCCAGTTCGACCGGCCTCTGCGGCCCGGTGTCCGGCAACGCCGACACGTCCACCAGCAATTGCCGGATCGGGAAGCGCGGCACCATGGTTTGCGCAACCGCATGGGCCAGGGTAAACCACGCTTCGTCGTCGGCAGGTGCCGGCGTCACGCGCGCCAACGCGCGGATCAGTCCCGGCCGCTGATCGACGGCGCTGCGATACGCCGCTTCGATGGCTTGCGCATACTGGTCCGCACAGTCGCGCGGCGCATGGACGGTACCGATAATCTCGCGGGCGCGCTCGCCCAGCCGCGAGCGCATCGCGGCGTCCCGCCACAGCGCTTCCAGTGCCGCGACCAGCTCGCCATCGTCAAACTCGTCAGGCATCTTGATCACGCCGTCGTCGGGCAAGTCCGCCATGCTGCCGTTCGCGTTAACGATCGTGGCCAGGCCGTAGTTCATGCAATCGAGAACGGCAGCGGACGTTTCGCCGCGCGACAGCGTGCGCAACTGCACCCCTACATCAGCAGCCGCGAGATACTGGCGAAAGACGGCCATATCGGTCCATCCGGTAATCCGGATCCGGTCTTTCGCCCCCGAGCTCTGAATCTTCGCGGACAGCGCGCGGCCGTAATCGCCCTGCTCGTTTTCCCCGACGAACACCAGCACGCAACGCACATGTTGCGCCAGCGCCGATGCCAGCCAGGCGTCGAGCAAACGATGATTCAGCTTGGTAGGTCCGAGCAGGCCAAAACTGCACACCACAAAGTCATCGTCGCGCAAGTCCAGGGCAAGGCGCGCCTCGGGGCGTGCAAGGCCGGTTTCCGGCTCGCGCAAGAGTGGAATCACGGCCCAGTTGCTCGCCTCCTCGCGGCAATACCATTCGCGTGCGAGACGGCGCGAATGCCGCGAATGGACGATGAGTCCCAGCGCACCACGTAACACCGCCAGATTGGCCGGATAACGCCAGATCACCTGCGTGATGTCGGGCGTGTGAAAACGATCGCGCACCGCATGGTAGCCATGGCTCAGGTAAAGACTCTCTGCCAGGAACGCTGGCCGGCCTCCACTCAATTCCGCATGCACGGCGCTACCGGACAGGAAGAAGTCATGCAACACCACCACCCCCGGCACGTCCTCGAGCATGYCGAACATGTGCTGATGAAAATGGGAATTCCCAAAATGGTAGAGCACCCGGTCATAGCGGTCGGCGTGCCTGCGCACCCAGTCGGGATGGCGCAGCTGGCAGTTCGCCTTGACCCAGGGATCGGATACCTCCGCCTGCGGCGTGACGACGTCGATATCGTAGTGACGCGCCAGTTCCGGCAGCAGCTCGGCACTGTAATCGCTGATCCCGCTGCGCTCGGGCGGCAGGGGTGACACATAAGCCAGTTTCGGACGCGCCAGGGGCAAGGACGCAAGCGCCGGCTTGCCCTGTCGCACCGCGTGACTGGCCGCGATCGCCTCAAGCGCGCGCGCTGCACTGGCATCCCACGAGAAACGCCTGGCCTGCTCCAGCCCATGCCTCTCAAGCTCGGTACGGAACCCGGCGTCGGTCAATACCTGCTCCAGCTTGGCGGCGATCGATGTATCACTGCGCGGATCGAACAATGCGTCCGCGCGGCCTATCACTTCGGGCAGACTGGAAGTATTCGCCCCGATCACGGCACGCGCACAGGACATCGCTTCGAGCGCCGGCAGACCGAATCCTTCATGCCAGGATGGGAATGCAAACATCTGGCACAGGTTGTACAAGGCGAGCAGGTCGTCTTCCGGCACGAACCCGGTCAATACCAGCTCGTGGCTGGCGAGGCCATTCTCGCGCGCCAGTTTTTCCAGGCCCTGGCGGTTGTGCGGCTGGATCGAGCAGACGATTGCCAGTTGATGGTCCGCGCGCAGCGCTGCGGGCAACAGCGCGTACGCGCGGATCAGCCCTTCGATATTCTTGCGGTGGTCGATGCCTCCGGTGTACATCACGAATGGGCGCTGCAGGCCATAACGTGCCCGTATTTCCGTTTCCTGCACTGCGCTGATCGACATGGGTTGAAAATGCGCATCGGCGGCGGTGGAAATCGCCACGCATGCCGAGGCCGGAAATCCGAGGAACCGGATACCTTCCTGGCGCGACGATTCCGAGATCGCCAGCAACAGATCGGCACGCCGCATATGGTCGAGCTTATTCTCGTACCATTTCTCCACGACCGGATTGGTCAGGTAATGATGGCGCTGGATAAGGGGAATCAGGTCATACAGAATGACCGCCGTCGGCACCGTGCGCGACAGTGCAGCGACGCTGAGGATGGCGTCGTCGCCCAGGCCTTCGAACAGGCTGGTGATGAGCACATAATCCGGACGCAGACTGGCCAGAAAAGCTTCACGCATCAATTCGGCGGTCTTGCGCCGCCAGATGTTCGCGTCATCGACACTGGCCACGGGTGTTGGCGCATGCCATACAACGATATGTTCTTTGGGCAAAAACGCTTCAAACGACGTACGGATCGGTTCGATCGTATCCGCAAAAGCACCATTCAACGCAATAATGATGTCGTGCTCGCCCCGGTTCCTGACGATTGCCTGTACCAGCGACTGGGTATAACGGCCAATACCTCGATTACGAGAACCCGTGGATTGGGCTCCCTGCATGTCGATTACGATACGCATCAATATTCTTCTTTATACGATTGTTTCTTCAGCTGCCTGTAGATGCTTGCAATCTGTGGCGGAAGATCCTGCGTCGATCCGGGTTCCATCGCCGTGGCGTGGTGCTGGAACACGGCGGCTACAGGCGCGGAAACTGCTATCCCGATCAGGCCGGAACGGCCGGCGAACCCTCGCAAGTATTGCTTGAGCCCGGGGTGCCGGCCCACGAGCTTCAACGCGCGTTCACGCACGCCGGAGTGCGCCAGCACGGTGCGGATGCTCCAGACGAGCAATGGCCGGGCGGCCTGTCGGGTGCGCCGGGCAAACCAGCCCGCGCCCCGCGACGGCAGCTGCGGCAACCGACGCATGAAGGTACTTGCATACCGCAGCGGTGCCGTCACGCGCCAGGAGGTGCTCGCATGCACCGCTTTCAATTCATGGTTCAGGCGATCCGCCACACTCCACCATTCATGGATAGTGGCCTGGTTGTCCTTGCGCAGGGTTGCCAGGTGCGCGGTCAATACAGCCCGCTCTTCACTCGACGCGGCAAGCTGTGCCGTTGCGGCAGCCTCCGCCGCTGCCAGCAAGGACTGTTGCCGCTCTTCGACTTCGCGGTACAAGCCCCAACTGGCATAACCGCTCAACCTCACGTCATCGAACACGTTTGGCGGCGTGGCAAATGCAGCGGCCAGTTCCGGATGCTCATCGGCGATATAAAAGCGGTTCAGTCCGTCAAAATAGACGAAACGATATCCGGCTTCCCGGACGATAGGATCCCATGGCCCATAATCCGCCGCGGACGATCCTGGAATCGTGGCTTCCACCACCATCACCCATGGGCGGAGGATGCTGCTATCCCACCCCTTCAGGACCTGGGTCTCGAATCCCTCGACGTCGATTTTGAGCCAATGCAGCTCTCGCCCTGCGAGCATGCCGAGTGCCGATTTCAGGGTCAGCATCGGCACATGGATTTGCTGCGTACTGAATCCATGCTCCTGATGCGACTGCGCATACTGATCTACCGCCGTACTGAGCCCGGTTTCCGGGATCACATTCAAGGACAGTAACCCTTCGGCCTCCCCCAGTGCCATCTGGAGGACGACCTCGTCGGGGCGATCCCGGCGCAGCAGCTCCGCATACTGCGGCACCGGTTCGATATGGATACCGCGCCAGCCGTTCAGGTAAAACGCCTTGCTGACGGAATCGATCGTCGGATGCTGCGCCCCGACATCGACATACGTGCCGTTTTCGACGTGCCTGAGCGCTCGCCACAACATCAGGTCTTCGAAGTTCTGGGCGTAGGAAATGAAACTCATTGAACAGACTCTTGAATGTGGCGCGAGATGGTGAACTCGGCATCAAGCCAGTTGGTGCCGATGAACACATGGCGATCGACGTTCAGCACATCGAACACCAGCAGGTTATCGACCCATTCGTAATTATCGATCAGATGCGTGTCGGTACTGACGAGCGCGGGCGAGACCGAATAGGAGCCGGGACCCAGCGTGCAGGTGAACGGCAATCGGAACACCACGGTTTCGCCCTCGCGCAGGTTGTCCTGGATCTGTCTGGTATGCCAGGTATTCGTACCCCATACCACATGCCCCTGCTTATCGCGGATCATGTAGCCCAGCACAAGCCGCGGCAGGTCGGCGTACACCGTTGCGACCAGCCGCAATTCGACCGCCTGGCCCACTTGCGCGACGTTGAGCTCGTTGCCCTCCCGGTCGAGCAATCGAAGCGAGGTGACGCGCACCTCGCCGGTACCGCTACGGGTGAGCAACCAGCCGTTCCTTTCACGCTTCTGTTCGATGCTGAGCTGCGAATTCTCCTTCTCGGCAATCATCGCGTTGTAAAAGTCGACAATTTCGTCGGGTGCACCGTCTTTCAACAACCGCCCCTTGTCCAGCAGGATGACCCGGTCGCACAGGCTGCGTACATCGCCCATGCTGTGCGTGACGAACATGATGGAAACGCCCTGCTCCTTGAACTGGCGGATACGGTCGAAGCTTTTGTGTTGAAAATAATTGTCTCCCACCGACAAGGCTTCGTCGACGATGAGCAGATCCGGACGAAATGCCGTGGCGACGCTGAAGGCCACCCGCATCTGCATGCCGCTCGAATACGTCCGCATCGGTTGATCGAAGTAGGGACCGATTTCGGCAAATGACTCGATCTCCGGCATCGCCTGCTCGATTTCGCTATGGCTGTACCCCATCAATCCGGCCGAATGAAAAGCATTCTGTCGTCCCGTCAGGTCCGGATTGAACCCCATGCCGAGTTCGAGAATAGCGGCGACACGGCCACGCACCTGCACCTGACCGCAGGTCGGTTGCGTCGTTCCTGTAATCAGTTTCAGAAGCGTGCTCTTGCCGGCCCCGTTCTGCCCGATGATGCCGACGGCTTCACCGGGCGAAATCGAAAAACTGACGTCCTTCAGCACCCAGTGTTCTTCCAGAGGCTTCATCGATGGACGGAACCAGGAAGCAATCCGGCGTAATTCGCCGCCCCATTTGCGATAGGCCTTGCCCAGGTTCTTCAGGTGCAGTTCGCCGCTCATAATTGATCCACCATTTCCGGGCTCGCCTTACGGAACAGCACGAGCGAGAATGCCAGCAGCGCCAGCGCGACGACGAGGCTTCCTGTCAGACCGGTCCAATCCGGTGCGCGGTCATACAGCAGCGCATCCTGGTAACCGGTAATGATGGGAATGAGCGGATTGAGGAACAGCCAGGGGCGGTATTGAACAGGAATGATGTTGACCATGTACACAACCGGGGTAAACCAATAAATAAACTGGAGCACGACCGGTACGATCTGACCGATATCGCGCATGAACACGTTGAGTACGCCGAGCGTCAGGCCCAGGCCCAGCGCCAGGGCGACCGTAATACCCATCAGCAAAGGCAGGCATGCTACTGCGCTGCCGGGCGCATGACCCAGCACACCGAAAATCAGCAACACGGCCAGGAACAACAGGATGTTATTGACCAGTGCGCTGCCCGCGACGATCAGCGGCAACGCAATACGCGGAAAAACCAGTTTCTTGAGGATATTGCCGTTATCGATGAACAGTGTCAGGCAACGGTTGACGATTTCCGAGAACAGGGACCAGCCAAGCGTACCCGACATCAGGTAGATCGCATATGCGTAACGGTTATTAACGCCAGGCAATTTTGCCGACAATACCGCGGACAGCACGAATGCGAAGATCAACACTTGTGCGAGCGGATTCAGGATCATCCACAGTCCGCCCAGGCGGCTGCGCACGAACTTGATGCGCAATTCGGTTCGAATGGATGAGGTAATGAAAAAACGGAAGCGCCAGGCCCCTGCCAGCATGCCAAACATCGTATTCCTTTGCAAAGATATCCAGGTGACGCTTAAGGCGGCGTACGACTGCGTACGATACGGGTTCGCCCGCTTGCGATGAGCCCCTTACGCGGCGTGTACGACACGAATACGGCCGAGCATTTTACATTAAGCATACACGTAGCCCAGCCAACGGAACGCGTGCCGGACTCGATGACATGGGCTGTCGACGTATGGCCGGACACGGTTCATCGGTTTTATGTGCCAGAGGATGTTGGCTGAAAGGAAAATGTAATTTCCAACTTGCAATCGGGAATGCGCCACGGCTTCACACTGCCCTACGTGCGTACGCAAACGGTAATCCCTTCGACCTTCATCCAGCATGACAATGGATCAATTTCGACCCAACGACGACGTGCGCGAACTGGCCGAGAGCGTGCTGGGCATGGCCGGCTACGCGGTGCTGGCGGCCGCCGGCGGCGAGCAGGCGCTGGCCCTGCTGCGGGAAGGTGCACGGGTCGACCTGTCGTTCACGGACGTGACCATGCCGGGCGGAATGAACGGGCTGCAGCTCGTCGACGGGGCGCGCCGGCTGCGCCCCCGGCTGCCGGTGCTCGTCACGACGGGCTACATGGATGAATTGCCGGGCCGGGGCCGGGAGCTCGGGCAGCGGTTGAACATCCTCGCCAAGCCGTACAAGCATGGCGACCTGCTGGAGCGCGTGGAGGAGGCGCTGGGACGGGAGGTATAACGGGAGTTTGCGTCACGCATACGTTACGCGTGGGCGGAGGCCGCCCACCCTACGGCAATAACGTACGTAGGGTGGGCACCCCGTGCCCACGCGGACGTTTGCGGTTCGTTGGCGTTACTGCTTTGGCAACCCACCCAGCAGCGCCGCCAGCTTCGGCTTCGCCTTGCCCGGTGCGGCCGGTGCCGCGGTCGCTTCCTTGCGCGGGGCCGCCGACGGTTCGTAGGGCTTGAGGAACCACGGATCGACCTTCTCGCGGCGCGGCGCGCCCACGGGACGCGGGCCGCGGTCCGGCCGTTCCACGCGCTCGCCGCGCGGATTGTCCGTCTCGCGGCGGCCACTGCGGCGATCCCCGCCGCGCTCGCCGCCGCGCTCGCCGCCGCGCTCGAAACCGCGCGCCGCCACGAAGCCCGTCAGTTCGCCGCGCGTGATGGTCTGCTTGATCAGCTTCTCGATGTCGGCCAGCAGGCGCTCGTCCTTGTCCGAAAAGACGGACAGCGCGTCGCCGGTGGCGCCGGCGCGGCCCGTGCGACCGATGCGGTGCACATAGTCCTCGGCGTTGTACGGCAGGTCGTAGTTGATCACGCACGGCAGGTCCGTGATGTCGAGACCGCGCGCGGCGACGTCGGTCGCGACGAGCACGTCGATCTCGCCCTTCTTGAACGCGTCCAGCGCGGCGATGCGTTCCTGCTGCGTCTTGTCGCCGTGGATGGCGGACGCCTTGATGCCGGCCTGCTCGAGGTAACGCGCCAGGCGCGAGGCGCCGATCTTCGTGTTCGAGAACACCAGCACCTGCTTCAGGTCGCGCGAGCGGATCAGGTGTTCGACGACGTTGCGTTTCTGCTCCTCGTCGACCTTGTACAGCACCTGGGTGATGGCGTTGTTCGTGGCGTTGCTGCGCGCGACCTCGATCGTCAGCGGGTCGTTCAGGAAGCTGGACGCCAGCTTCTTGATCTCGGGCGAGAACGTGGCCGAGAACATCAGGTTCTGGCGCTTCTTCGGCAACAGGTTGATGATGCGCTGCAGGTCGGGCAGGAAGCCCATGTCGAGCATGCGGTCGGCCTCGTCCATCACGAGCATCTGGACCTGGGCCAGGCTGATGTTCTTCTGCTCCACGTGGTCGAGCAGGCGGCCCGGCGTGGCGATGACRATCTCGACGCCGCGGCGCAGGATCTCGGTCTGCGGCTTCATGTCCATGCCGCCGAAGACGACGGTGGAGCGCAGCGGCGTGTGCTGGGCATAGGCCTTGACGTTCTCGGCGACCTRGATCGCCAGCTCGCGCGTCGGCGTCAGCACGAGGGCGCGCACGGCGTGGCGCGCGGGCGACATGCTCGTGTTGGCGTGCGGGAGCAGCAACTGGATGATCGGCAGCGAGAAGCTCGCCGTCTTGCCGGTGCCGGTCTGGGCCGCGCCCATGACGTCGCGGCCCTGCAGGACGATCGGGATCGCCTTGGCCTGGATCGGGGTCGGATGGACATAGCCCTGGTCCGACAGCGCACGCTGGATCTCAGGCGCGAGGCCGAAATCGGCGAAGCGCACGGTCGGTGCGCCGCCAGCTTCAATGGTGGTCGGTGTTTCAGACATTTTTTCTTTCGGGCAATGAATCGTTGCGTTCTACGGCCGGGCTGCTGCCCTGGCAGGGCCAACGCGGGAAAACCGGGGTGACGGGACGCGCCTCGCGCGGCAAGGCCGGGAGCGGCGACTTTGGCTGCCTGGTCAGCGCCTTATCGGCGCCGCACGGACGTAGAGAGTCTAAATCGCGCTCAAGGTTACCTCAAATCCTACCCCCTGTATATGAAATCCGCGTTTTTGGGGGCAAATTGCAATATTTTCATGAGGTGATGAGGCCGTGTTCATCGAGCACGTCATGCAGCAGCTCCAGCCGGATCATCGGATTGTCCAGCATGAGCATGCTCTGCTTCTGGTGATTGGGCAGCGGCAGCAGTTCGCACCAGCGGTTGGCCACCCAGCCGCAATCGTCCAGGCGGAACGGCGGCTGCACGGGCCAGCGGCTTTGCGGAACGTCGTGCAGCGAGGCCAGCACGCGGTCGAGCGCGTCGGCCGCGCCCTTCAGGTCGGACGGGATGCGCACGGCGTGATCGTCTTCCACCAGTTCCGCCTCGGCCATCCACAGGCCGTTCGTACGACGCTCGCTGGCGCGCACATGGAAACGCGAACCGCCGCGGCACACCACCTGCAGCAGGCCCGGCGTGGACGCGGTGGTGTCCTGCACCGAGGCCAGCGTGCCCGAGGCCGCGAACCGTTCCTGTCCCTGCGGGGTGCGCACTTCCTGGCCATGGGTCAGCAACACGACGCCGAACGGTTCGTCTTCCGTCAGGCAATGGCTGATCATGTCGAGGTAGCGTACCTCAAAAATCTGCAGCGGCAACACCCCGTCCGGGAACAGGACCGTGCTCAGCGGGAACAGGGGTAACGTGATCGTGGCCATGCGCGCATCATGACAGATTCGCCGCGCGGGACGGAGCACGATTGCAAGCGGATCAGCCCTCCGGTCCTTCGATCGGCAAGGTGCGCACGGCCTCGGCCAGGACACGCAAACGCCAGCCCAGGCGCGCCCAGCCGGGATCCGGATGATTCGCGACGCGTACCGTGACGGCATGGCCCGGCGCCACGTCGCAGGCGTACACGTAGTCGCCGGCCTGTTCGAACGGCAGGCGGAACACGTGGCCGGGCAAGACCAGCACCTGGCCGAACACATGCGGTGTCGCATCGCGGTTACGCAGCAGCAGGACGTCGCGCACGCCCAACGTCAGGCTGACCTCGGCCGGCACCGCGCCCGGCTCGCCGGCGCCGCGCAGGATCGCCGCGCCGCGCGGGAACACGAAGGTGCGCTCGCGCGTCGGATAGCGCAGCGGCGCGAGCGCCGCCCACGACAGCGTGACGACGATGGCCAGCCCCATGCTCCAGCGAACGCGCTGCAGCAGGCTCATGCGGCCTCCGCGGAGGGGGAGCGGATGGAGAGTGAACGGGAATACATGGGCACGTCGTAAAACGCCCATTGTAGCCGGAGCGCGGAATGCGTCGGGCGTCGCTACGCCGGGCGCCCCGGCCTGTTGTGCGCCTTTTCGGTCCATACGCCGGTATCCTGTCGGTGACGGCGCGCGCTTGCCCTGCCGGCTCCCCTGTCGAGTACAGCGTAAAGCATTCATGCCGCATTCCGATTCATTGCCCGCCCCATCGCACCGCAATTCGCCGCGCAGTCCGGCCCACCTCCCCCTGCTCCTGGCCGCGCTCACGTTCCTCGCCGCGCTGATCGTGACGTATGTGGTGGCCGGCAATGCGCAGCGGACGGCAGCGGGCGAACTGGCGGGCACGTTCAATTTTCGCGCGCGTGACCTGGCGGCCAGCATCGACCGGCGCATGGACGTCTACGAGGAAGTGCTGCTGGCCACGCGCGGCTTCCTGCGCGGCTCGATCGACGTCGACCGCGCCGGGTTCGCCGAGTACTACGGCCTGCTGCACCTGAACGAACGCTTCCCCGGCATCGAGGCGCTCGGCATCGCCGCGATCATCCCGCCCGGCCGACTCGACAACCACGTCGCGGCCATGCGCGCCGAGGGCTTCCGCGACTATGCGGTCAAGCCGCCCGGCCCGCGTCCCATGATCACGTCGATCGTCCGCATCGAACCCTTTTCCGGACGTAACCTGCGCGCCTTCGGCTACGACATGTTCAGCGAGCCCTCGCGCCGCACCGCGATGGAAGCGGCGCGCGACACCGGACGCGCAAGCGCCACCGGCAAGGTCGTGCTGGTACAGGAAGAGCTACGGGGCGGGCAGCCGGGCTTCCTGGTGTACGTCCCCGTGTACAAGGCCGGCATGCCGTACGACACGGTCGCGGCCCGCCGCGCCGCCATCGTCGGCTGGGTGTATGCGCCGTTCCGCATGAACGACCTGATGCGCGGCCTGGGCGGCGAGCACGCGGGCGACCTCCAGGTCGAGGTCTACGACGGGCTGGCGCCGTCCGCCGACGCCCTGCTCTACCGCTCCGCGAACGCCGGACCTGGACGGACTCCCCTGCTGAGTTACCAGACAACGGTCGATTCCGCCAACCGCACCTGGACCATCGTCGTGCACTCGGCGCCGCCCCTGGAGGCGACGCTCAACCGCCGCGCGACGGTCGCCGTCGCACTGACCGGGACCGGCCTCGGCTTCCTGCTGGCGCTCGTCGTGTGGCTGCTGGCGTCCGAGCGCCGCCGCGCGCTGCAGCTGGCGCAGGGGATGACGGTGGAGCTGCGCGCCTCGCGCGACCGCATCGACGCCGAGCGCGAACGCGTGCGCCTGATCCTGCAGACGGCCTACGACGCCTTCGTCGCGCTCGCCCCGGACGGCCGCATCACGGACTGGAACCTGCAGGCGTCCAAGCTGTTCGGCTGGCGCGAGGACGAAGCCGTCGGACGCGACGCGCTCGACCTGCTGCTGCCGGCGCCACTGCGGCCGGAATGGCGCACCTGCCTGGACCACTTCGCGCGCAGCGGCGCCTGCGCCATGCTGGCCGGGCCCACGGAAGCAACGGCACTCACGCGCGAGGGCCAGGAAATCCCGGTGGAGATCGCGCTCACGCCGCTCGCCACGACGCGCGGCTATGGCCTGACGGCGTTCGTGCGCGACATCCGCCCGCGCAAGGAAGCGGAGGAACGCGAACACCAGCGCCAGCAGCGCCTGGAAGAAGCGCGGGCGGCGCTGCTGCGCTCGCAGAAGCTGGAAGCAGTCGGCAAGCTGACGGGCGGCGTGGCGCACGACTTCAACAACATCCTGCACATCATCAGCGCCAACGTCCAGCTGATGCTGCGCAGCGACGACAATAGCCGCAAGCGCCTGCTGAACATCCTCGACGCGGTGGAACGCGGCAAGAAGCTGGCCGCCCAGCTGCTCGCCTTCGCGCGCCGCCAGCCGCTGCACCCGAGCGTCGTCAACCTGGCCCAGCTCATCGAGCGCATGGACACGCTGCTGCACCGCGCGGTTGGCGATTCCGTCGCGATCCGCATGGAGATCCCGCCGGACCTGTGGAACGTCCTCGTCGACCCGAACCAGCTGGAGAACGTGCTGCTGAACCTCGTCATCAATGCGCGCGACGCGATGGAAGGCGGCGGCAGCGTCACCATCGCCCTGGGCAACCTGACGGTCGACCCGGCCGACCAGCTGGCATATTCCGGCATCCAACCCGGGGAATTCGTCACCATCGCGGTGACGGATACAGGAACCGGCATGCCGCCCGAGGTGATGGAGCGCGCCTTCGAGCCGTTCTTCACGACCAAGCCCGAAGGCAAGGGCACGGGCCTGGGCCTGTCGATGGCGCACGGCTTCGTCAAGCAGAGCGGCGGCCATATCCGCCTGGCCAGCCGGCCCGGGGAAGGAACGACCGTCACGATCTGCCTGCCGCGCGCCCTGCAGGACACGCCCGATCCGGCCTTCCTGCCGGTGCCGCACTAGGAGGCCGTTTGGCACATACCGATCACGCTCATCATCCCGACGCCCTCGACGCCGTGCCGCGCGCACCCGGCTTCGACCTGTCCACCGCCTTTCTGACGGAAGGTTATGCGTTCATGCCGCGGCGCCATGCGGCCCTGGGCAGCGACGTTTTCGCCACGCGGCTGATGCTGCGCCGCGCGCTGTGCGTGCGCGGCGAGGATGCGGGACGCATGTTCTATCAGCCCGGCCGCTTCACGCGCCGCCATGCACTGCCGGCGACGACGATGGCCCTGCTGCAGGACTTCGGCAGCGTGATGGCGCTGGACGGCGAGGCGCACCGCAAGCGCAAGGCCATGCTGATGTCGCTGTTCGGACCGCTGGAGCGGCAACGTCTCGTGGGATTGGCCGCGGCCGAATGGCGCACGCAGTTCGCGCGCTGGCCGTCGGCACCGCATATCGTCGTGCACGAAGCGGCGCAGGAAGTCTTGTGCCGCGCCGTGTGCCGCTGGGCCRGCATCCCCGTCAACGCCGACGAGGCGGCGCAACGCACGCGCGAATTCGCCGGCATGATCGCCGGCGCCGGCGCGGTCGGCCCACGCAACTGGCGCGGCCTGCTCCTCCGCCACCGCACCGAGCAATGGGCCCGCGCCCTCGTCGATGCCGTGCGCTCCGGCCAGGTCCAGCCGCCGTTCGACAGCCCGCTGAACGTGATCGCGCGCCACCGCGACGCCGACGGCGAACTCATGAACCGCAAGCACGCGGGCGTGGAGCTGATCAACCTGCTGCGCCCGACGGTGGCCGTGGCGCGCTACATCGCGTTCGCCCTGCTCGCCATGCATGAACATCCGCAATGCCGGGCCCGGATCATGGCCCGCAGTGATCCCGGTGCCGATGCCTACGCGACGCAATTCATGCAGGAGGTGCGGCGCTACTACCCGTTCATCCCGGCGATGGGCGGCCGCGCCCTGCACGACTTCGAGTGGCACGGACTGTGCGTGAAGAAAGGAACACGGGTGCTGTTCGACCTGTACGGCACGAACCACCACCCGGCCCTGTGGGGCGACCCCGACGTATTCCGTCCCGAGCGCTTCGAGCGCTGGCAGAGCAGCGGCTTCGACTTCGTGCCGCATGGCGGCGGCGACCATTATTCGGGCCACCGCTGTCCGGGCGAATCCGTCACCGGCGACCTGGTGAAGTCGGCGCTGCAACTGTTCGCGGGCGAGATCGCCTACGACGTGCCGCCGCAGGACCTGACCGTCAGCCTGCGCCGCATCCCAGCCTTGCCGGCCAGCGGCTTCGTCATTTCGAACGTGCGACCGCGTACGTAGGGTGGGCATTTGGGGCCGGGGGGCCCCAAATGAAACGTGCCCACGCGAACGCCAACGTGACGCAAACGTTACGCGTGGGCACAGGGGTGCCCACCCTACGCTCAGCGCACGAGGCGTCCATCCAGCACGCGCACGTGCTCGCCGTTGTGGAAGCGCGCCACGCCCTTTTCCGTGAAGGTGCGGTAGCCACCGGTCGCCATCTTCACGCGCACGTCCGTATAGGTTTCGGCCTTCATGTTGCGTTCGATGCGGTTGCCGCCATAGGCACCGCCCACCGCGCCCGCCACCGTGGCCAGCGTGCGGCCACGGCCGCTGCCGACCTGGTTGCCCAGCAGGCCGCCGACCACGGCGCCGCCCACGGCACCGACGCCGCTGGCACGCTCGGGTTCGCGCTTGTACGTGTGGTTCGACACCACCGTGGCGCAATTGCGGCATTCCGCCTGGGCATGCGGATGGTGGTCGGGTGCAGCCTGGGCCGCGAACGGTGCGGCGCCGGTTGCGAGCAGGGCCGCGACGAGGGCGGCGCGGGCGGTCAGACGGATCGAAGTGCGTTGCATGGTATTCCCCTTRGATATCGTTGTAACAAACATGTGTACAGAGTAATGTCCGTGCACTCGGCTGCAAAGCATGAAACAGTATCAATTGCAAGCGAGTGTAACTTTTCCTTTTTTCGGTACAACATTGCTCCTTATGCACCACAAATGCGCAAATCTGTCTTTTTGACGCAACTTTTTGTGTCACGCCCCGGAAGTTTCTCTATAGTACTTATCAATGATTATTTGAAACAATGAGAAAGAGACGGGCCGTACCGTCGGCCTTCGTCATCCATGTGTAAACGCTACCCGGGCCAAGCCTCCGCCCTGTTCGTCATTACCTGCGCCGTGCAGCTGACCTGCGCCCAGGCCGCGCTGGCAGGCATGGGGGCATCCCCGGCCGCCGACGGCACCGTCGACACGCTGAGCGCGCTCCCCCTCGAGGAGCTGATGCAGATGCGGGTCGTGACGACGGCGTCGAGATTCGCCCAGCCGATCAGCGATGCACCGTCGTCGGTGGTGGTGCTCACGGCCGCCGACATCCGCGACTTCGGCTGGCACACGCTGGCCGACGCCCTCGCCACGCTGCCCGGCCTGTACGTGACGAACGACCGCGACTACGCCTACGTGGGTGCGCGCGGCTTCCTCCGTCCGGGCGACTACAACAGCCGCTTCCTGCTGCTGGTCGACGGCGCGCGCGTCAACGACGCCGTGTACGACCAGGCCCTCGTCGGCACCGAAGGGCTGCTCGACATGGACATGGTCAAGCGCATCGAATTCGTCCCCGGTCCCGGCTCGGCCGTGTATGGCTCGAACGCCCTGTTCGGCGTGATCAACGTCGTCACGCGCGACGGCAGCGGCCTGTCCGGCGTCCAGGGCGCGTTCGCCGGCGGCACGCAGGGCGAACGCAAGGCGCGCACCAGCTACGGCTGGCACGGGCAGAACGGTGCCGATGTGCTGCTGTCCGCCAGCGCCTTCACGCGCACCGGCCGCGACCTGTACTTCCCCGAATTCGACGCGCCCGCTACCAACGGCGGCATCGCCCGGCGCATGGACTGGGACCGCGCGCAGAACTTCCTCGTCAAGGCCAGCGTCAAAGGCGTGACGCTGTCGGCCAGCCACGTCGCCCGCACCAAGGGCATACCGACCGCGTCGTTCCAAAGCCTGTTCGGCGCGCCCAACCGCACGCGGGATACCCAGACGAGCATCGGCCTGGCCTACAACGCCCAGGTCGCGCCCGCGCTCGCGCTCGCGGCCCAGCTGCACACGGGCCAGGCCGATTACGTGGGCACGGGCTGGTACCCGGACGGCACGGGCGCGCCCGCGCTGAACATCGACGGCGCCCATGCGCGCTGGTACGACGCCGGCGTGAGCGCGACCTCGACGGCTCTGCCGCGCCACAAGATCGTGCTCGGCGCCGAGCTCGGACGGGATGCGCACCGCGACCAATACAACTACAACGCGCAACCGTACGTGCCGCAGCTGGATGACCATCACGGCGGCGCCCGCCGCGCCGTCTTCGCGGAAGACGAGATCCACCTGGCGGACGGCATCCTCGTCAACGCCGGCCTGCGCTACGACGAGCACACGGATCCGAACGTGCATCGCTTCAGCCCGCGCGTGGCCGTCGTGGTCAGGGCGACGGCGGCCGACACCGTCAAGCTGATCGGCGGCAGCGCCTTCCGCACGCCCAATGCCTACGAGATGTACTACGCGGTGCCGGGCAGCGACGGGCAGATCGCCAACCCGGACCTGCGGCCGGAGCGCGTCACGACGCACGAGCTGGTGCTGGAACACACCCTTGCCGACGGCGGGCACGCGACGCTGTCGCTGTTCCGCTACGCGGTGGACGATCTGATCAGCCAGCAGCGCGACGCACGCACCGGCATGCTCGTCTTCCGCAACATGGACCATGCCGACGCCCGCGGCGTCGAGGCCGCGTTCGACCGCGACTTCGGCGCCGTGCGCCTGCGCGCCAGCTATGCCTGGCAGCTGGCGCGCGACACCGGCAACATGGGCGGGACGCCGATGATCGACTCGCCGCGCCAGCTGGCCAGGGCCAACCTGACGGCGCCGCTGGGCTGGCGCGGCGGCCGCCTCGGCGCGGAACTGCAGTGCAGCGGCAAGCGCCTGGCCGACCAGGGTACGGCGGGCGGCTATTGCGTGGCCAACGTCACCGTCTCGGCGCTGCGCCTGCTGCCGCGCACCGAATTGTCGCTGAGCGCGTACAACGCCCTCGACAAGCGCTATGCCGACATCGCCGGCCCCGCCTTCGTCCAGGCGACGCTGCCGCGCGAGGGCCGCACGTTCGTCGCGAAACTGGCCTGGCGGTTCTGATCATGACCCGCGTCCTGACCCTTCTCGCCCTGCTGTCCGGCCTCGGCCTGGCGGGTAGCGTGTGCCGGGCCCAGGTCGACGGCGCGGACATGAAGGCCGCGTACATCTTCAACTTCGCCATGTTCACGACCTGGCCGGACGGCGGCGCCAGGGGCCCGCTGGTCGTGTGCGCGCATCCCGACGGCCCGCTCTGGCCCAGCCTCCAGGCCCTGAACGGCCGGCCGGTCAACGGCCGGCCCTGGAGCGTAACGGATTTATCTCATGCGAAAGCGGCGCATTGCGACATCGTCGTGCTGGCGCGCACGGCGCAGCAGCCGCCGGCGGCCGGGGTGCTGGTCGTGCGCGACGGCGACATGCGCGATCGCGACATGCGCGTTGGCGACATGCGCGATCGCGACATGCGCGTTGGCGACATGCGCGGCGCCGCCATCACCCTCGTCGAGGACGATGAACACATCCGCTTCGACATCGACACGCAGGAAGCGGCGAGGTGCGGCCTGCGCTTCAGCTCCCGCCTGCTGCGCCTTGCCAGGAACGTGCTATGAAACCCGCGTCACGCCGCCAGGGAGAATTGAGCCGCATGCTCGGCCTGGGCCAGCTGCTGGCCGCGGCCGCGGCGCTGGGCGTCGCCTGCTGCATCCTGCTGGCCTACCAGTTCGTCGCCCTGCGCCGCAATCTCACGGACGACCTCACGGTGCAGGCGGCGATCATCGCCGACAACGTCGCGGCCACGCTGATGTTCCACGACCAGGACGCGGCCCACGAGATGCTGCGCTCGTTCCGCCACTCGTCGTTCCTGGCCGCGGCCACGGTGTACGACCGCCAGGACGTCGAATTCGCGGCCTACCGTAACGGCGGCGCCGACGAGACTCCGGCGCTGCTGCACGACTTGCCGTTGTTCGCACCGCTCTCGGTGGCACGGCCGATCCGCTACCGCAGCATGGCGCTGGGCCGGGTCGTGCTCACGGCCGACACGGGCGGCATCCGCGGCGGCCTGCTGCGCTACGGCGCCCTGCTCGGCCTGGCCTCGCTCGGCGCACTGGTGACGACGTCGCTGCTCACGCGCCGCAGCAATACACGCATGCGCCGCGCCGAAGCGCAGCTGAAGCACCTGGCCTATACCGACACCGTAACGGACCTGCCCAACCGCCGCTGCACCTACGAGGCGCTGGAACTGGAGATCGCCGGCTACGCCGGGACGGGCGGCCGCATCGGCCTGCTGCTGGTCGACCTGGACAACTTCAAGGTCGTCAACGACACGGCCGGCCACGCCGCCGGCGACCGCCTGCTGCAGCAAGTCGCCAGCAGGCTGCGCGCGACGGCGCGCCCCAGCGATCACATCGGCCGTATCGGCGGCGACGAATTCGCGGTCATCGTCGCGCCGCTCGACAATCCGGCCGAGCTCGAACGCGCGGGCCAGCGCATCGTCGCGAGCCTGCGCCAGCCGCTGCAGGTGGAAGGCATGGAAGTGATGCCCACCGCCAGCATCGGCGCCTGCGTGTTCCCGGACGACGCGCGCACGATGAGCGAACTGCTCAGCAACGCCGACGCCGCGCTGTACCGCGCCAAGGCCAACGGCCGCGACAACGTCGTCCTGTTCGAGCGCGAAATGATCCTCGCCACGCAGCGCCGCGCGCGCCTGGAACGCGACCTGCGCCGCCACCTCGAAGCCGGCCTGCTGGAACTGTGCTACCAGCCGCAATACGCGTGCGGCTCGCGCAGCATGGTCGGCGTGGAGGCGCTGCTGCGCTGGCCGCATCCCGAGCAGGGTTATATCTCGCCCGCCGAATTCATCCCCGTCGCCGAGGAGAGCGGCCTGATCGTCGAAATCGGCAAGTGGGTGCTGGAACGCGCCTGCATGGACGCCGTGGCCCTGTACCGCCAGACCGGCACGTGGCTCAGCATGGCCGTGAACGTGTCCGCGCGCCAGCTGCGCGACAAGGATTTCATCGGCATCGTCGAACGCACGCTGCTCGCGACAGGCATGCCTCCGGAACGCCTGGAACTGGAACTGACGGAGAGCATGCTGATGGAAGACATGGACGGCGCCATCGACTTCATGCACAAGGTGCGCGCGCTGGGCGTGCGCCTGTCGATCGACGACTTCGGCACCGGCTACTCGTCGCTGGCCTACCTGCAGACCTTCCCGATCAACCACCTCAAGATCGACCGCAGCTTCGTGCGCCTGCTGCCCACGTCCGGCACGACGATCGCCGGCGCCGTGATCGCACTGGCGCACGGCTTCAACCTGACCGTGGTCGCCGAGGGCGTCGAGGAACCCGAGCAATTCGACTGGCTGCGCCAGGCCGGTTGCGACTACGTGCAGGGCTACCTGTTCGCGCGCCCGCTGCCGCTCGCGGCCCTGCGTGCGCGCATGCTCGACGAGCGGGCGCCGGTGGCCTGACGCGCCCCGGCACTGCGGTGCCCCGGGCAACAATGCGTTCCCAAAATCAAGCCTTACGATGCCCGCGCCGGGATGGTATCTTGTCAAGGTCAGTCTAGGGCGGCTCGCGATGCCGCGGGCCGCGTTTCGTCACGAAGTCCAGGGAACCCCGAAGGAGACCACACGATGGCAGCGAAAAAGATCCTGTTGTTGACCGGCGATTTTGCGGAAGATTACGAAACCATGGTGCCGTTCCAGACCTTGCTGACCGTGGGCCACACGGTGCATGCCGTCTGCCCCGGCAAGAAGAAGGGCGACAAGGTCAAGACCGCAATCCATGATTTCGAAGGCGACCAGACCTATACGGAAAAGCCGGGCCACCAGTTCGCGCTGAATGCCGATTTCGCCGAGGCGAATGCCGACGACTACGACGCCCTCGTCATCGCCGGCGGCCGCGCGCCCGAATACCTGCGCCTGGACGCTCAGGTGATCGCGCTCGTGCGCGGCTTCGCCCATGCCGACAAGCCGATTGCCGCCGTCTGCCACGGCGCCCAGCTGCTGGCGGCCGCCGACGTCATCCGCGGCAGGCGCGTATCGGCCTACCCCGCCTGCGCGCCCGAAGTCCGCCTGGCCGGCGGAGAATATGCCGACATCCCGGTCGACCAGGCCGTCACGGACGGCAACCTCGTCACCGCCCCGGCCTGGCCTGCGCATCCGCAGTGGATGGCGCAATTCCTCAAGCGGCTGGGTACCGTGATCGAACTGTAAGGGGATCAGGCCGCGTCGGCGCTGGCGATCATGTCCGTCGGAATATAGGCGCAGACGCGGTCGCGGCCGCCCTGCTTGGCACGATACAGTTCCGCGTCGGCACGCTTGATGGCGACGCCGACCTCATCGCGCTCGTGATGCTGGGACACCCCGAACGACGCCGTCACGCGCAAGCCCGCCGGCCACATCTGCTGGTGCAGCGAATGGCGCAGGTTGTCCGCCAGGATCCTGCCCTGGTACACATTGGTCATCGGGCACACGATGAGGAACTCCTCGCCGCCCCAGCGCACGAGCCGGTCGGACGAGCGGATGCCGGACGCGATGACGCTGGCGAACTTGCGCAGGACTTCGTCCCCGATGTCATGGCCATGGGTGTCGTTGATGGACTTGAAATGGTCGATGTCGATGAAGATCACGGCCATGGGATCGGTCAGCAGGCTCGACGTGTTCATCAGCGCCGCGCGCAGGCCCTGCCGGTTCAGCACGCCGGTGAGCGGATCGATGTGCGCCTGGCCGGCCAGCTCGCGCGCCTCCAGCTGCAACGCGTTGTTGATCGTACTGAGCAGCGCGATGGCCGCCTTGCTGTCCTTGAGCTGCGTGCGCAGCGACAGCGAGAGAATCGCCAGCCAGCCGACGGCGCACAGCACCCACATGGCCACCAGGATCATCAACAGGTCCGCCTGGCTGATCAGCTTGCCGTGCAGGCGCAGGCTGTGCAGCTTAAGGACGTGCTCGCCTTCGGGTCCGTCAAAACCAAGTGGCACGTTGATGTGTACGATGTTGTCGAGGTTGACGATGGAATGCGCGATCGGTGGCTTGGCCATGTCTTTCCACCATTGCGCCACGACGAACCAGTTCAACGGTACCAGCAGCTTGCCGCTGGGCGGCAGTTCGAGCGATTCGACTTGCAGGACCTTGAAGGTCTGCCATTGGTCGAGCCGGGTCAGCCCTTCCTCCGCCTCGGACATGACAAGGCCAAATTTCAGCGTTCCCGGCCCGACATATTGCCCTTCGATGATCATGTACTCGAAGCGGGACATGTCGACACCCGTGGCACCCTTAAGGAAATCGAAGTCCAGCTTGCAGTAAGGCCATTTAGCTTGCTTGACGATGTGGCAGTGCACGATGAGATCCTGCCCCTTCTTCTCGAGCGAGCCCACCGACGCACCGCCTTCGCTGCGGTCGTCCCCGACTTGCACAGGGAAACGATCGCCGGACAGCTCGACCACTTTCTCCATGCCGAAATGGTGCCAGACGAGCAGGACGACGGTCAGCAGCAGCAGACCGCCGAACACGTAACGGGCATAGCCCAGCAGCCGGGCCAGTGGTTGGAGAGAGGATTCTGCGGAGGAGACCGACATCATTGGTCCACGTAAACTTACATTGATTTATCGCAAGATACCTCACTGAATCTGTGTAAGCAAGAGTAGTCGCGGGGGCAGCGTCAATTTGTTGCTTTTCATAACGGGACTACGGAAATTTAGCATTATTCAAAGCGCTGATCAATATCACTTTTTACACAAGCCTTCGGGTGCGGCATGGAACGGAACAGCGAACCGGCCGGGTTTATCCTTGCAGCATTGGCACATTTGCACCGGGAACCGGCCGAAGTGTTCGACCTGCCCGGTACTGGACATGTGCCGGCAGGTCGGCGTCGACGAGCATCGGTGACGAGATGTTCATGGCGCCAGCCAACTATCATGGCTGGCGCCAGAGGTGAAAGTGACGGAACCGGCCGGGCTCAGGAAGGCACGCGTTTCACGGCTGCCGGCTAGTGAACTGCCGGCCGTGTTGCCTGCGTGCCTGCACGGGCGCCTTGCGGTCGATAGGCCTGCGCGGCCCGGTACGTGTCGGTGTACTCCTTGAAGCTGGCGATCTTGCCGCCGGCAACGCGGAAGACGTGGCACCACTCGTCGCTGTACTCGATACCGGTCTCCCTGACGACAAAGGTGGCGTGCCCGAACACGACGACGTCGTCGCCCTGCCCGATGAACCGGTCCGGCACAAATTCGCGCGTGTCCTGGCACTCGGCCAACACCCGGAAAAAGTCGGCCGCCTGGTCGATGCCGCGACGTTTACCGGTGAACGGAATGCCTTCCACTTCCGGCAATTCCCATGTGATGTCCTGTGCAAACATGCCGAGCAGACGCTGGATATCGCCTGTATTGAACGCGTCATAGGCCTGCTTGAGCAGACTGATGTTTGCTTGCTCGTTCATGATGTCTCCCTTGGTTCTGGATGATCGGACTTTCAGTATCGTCCCCATGGTCGTAAATACAAGGCGACCGGGTGGTCCCGCGAGTTATCTCCCTCCACGCTGCGTCTTCTCAACATAGCGGCATTGCAGCCTTCTAGGATTTGTATTGGGAAGCTGCCTCGAAACATGTTTGCGTCTCAGGAGGACCGATCCGTGCCCATCGAAACAACAAGGCAAACGTCGCCACCGGCACGGCGCCACGACAGATTGCGCCGACAAGGATTGGAAGACGGCGCCATTGCCATCATGACGCCATTCGTCCTCATCCTCATGATTGCCATCTTCGGCATGGCGCTCGACCTCAGCCGCAGCTACAACCGGAAAACGGAACTGCAAAATGTCGCCGATGCCGTTGCCCTGGCAGCAGCTTCGGCGCTGGACGGTACGTCCGCAGGTATCGACAAGGCGGTCACAGCGGCTGGGCAAGCCGTGGTGGGTTATAACTTTTCATATAACAGCGCAAGTGTTTCCTGGTCCAGCGCTGCGCTGACGTTCGGCACGGACGCCAATGGCACGGGCGGCTGGATGGACGGGGCGACAGCAAAGGCGAGTGCCTCGAAGACTTTTTTTGCCCGGGTCGACACATCGGCGCTCGATCCCGTCCATGGCAATGTCCAGAATTTCCTCATGCCCGTCCTGTCGTCGGCCCTTGCGACGACGACCGTCTCGGCCTCGGCGGTGGCTGGCCGGGACTCGCTGAACGTATTGCCGCTCGCAATCTGCGCGAACTCGAATACCAAAGCGGCCTCGCTCGCATCGGGCGAACTCGTGGAGTACGGCTTCCGGCGGGGCATCAGCTACAACCTGATGAACCTGAACCCCGGCGGAAGCACGCCCGAAAACTTCCTGGTGAATCCGGTTGCGCCTCCCGGCACGGTGGGCACGACAATGATGAACAGGATGGACGTCGTCGCACCGTTTGCCTGCACGGGAAGGATGTCGATACCGACGCTGGGGGGTGGCGACATCACGGTCGAGCGTGGCTTCCCGATCGGTTCGCTTTACGTGCATCTGAATTCCCGCTTCGGTACCTATGTCACGCCATGTCAGTCATCGACCGCACCAGCGGACCCGAGCGTCAAGAGCTTCGATCTCGTCAGCGCAACGTGGATGAAATACAAGCCCGACGGCCAATCCGCCAATCCGTTGGCGACCCCGGATCCGCTGCTGACGATCGCGGAAAAGCCTGCCGGTGCCGCAAAGACCGCTTACGGGCCCCTGTGGTCCTATGCGAAGGCAGCCAAGTACACATCCTATGTTGCCAATGGCGGCGTGGAACCTGCGGGCGGCTTCTCCACCTTCAGCACGACGGACTGGAGCACGCTCTACAACCCGGGCGGGCCCGTCGCACAATCCTACCCGGGCACGACGCCATATCAGGCAAACGGTGGGAGCGCGACGTACAAGCCCTACCGCAATACGCGTGTGCTGAACATTCCACTGTTGAGCTGTCCGGTTCCCGCAGGCACTAGCGCGACGGCAACCGTGCTCGGGATTGCGAAGTTCTTCATGACGGTCCCCGCGAGTTCATCCGCTGTCTATGCGGAATTCGCCGGGATGAACACCGAGACCGCCCTGGGCGGTAATGCGAGGCTTTACCGATGAGACGCATATTCAACGCGACCAGGCGGCGGTACGAATGCGGAGCGATCGCAATCGAGGCGGCGCTCCTGCTTCCCATTCTATTGTTATTCCTCGGATTTCCATCGCTCTACCTGGCTTTTTATTACCGCCAATACTCGGCCGCACAGAAAGCCGTACACGACGCAGCGCTCTACCTCTCGACGGCGCCAAGGGTGGAGGTAACGACATCAGGACCGGACGGCAATATTGCTGCCCTGACCTTGGCAACGAAGATCGTTGAGAAGGAAATGGCCGGCATCGTCCCGAGCGGCGTCGCCGTGGACCCGGCGATTTTCTGGATCTATCAGGTGGGGGGAAATCCAATGACCAAGCCGTGCTCTGCAACGC